>CAXSIG010000324.1:4399-6511 GCA_964237255.1 uncultured Bryobacteraceae bacterium | reverse complement strand
CATCGATCTGGATTTTACTGGACAAGTGAAAGAAGGCCGCGCCGTTCTGTATCTAACGGGTTGGGTGGATTGGGCCGACGGCAGCACCTTCCTTGGTGTTTCGCAGCGGAAGAACGGCGGTCTGGTGTTTCCCTACTTACAGGTGAAAGATTTGCAAGGCCGATGGAAAACGGTGATCGACGATATGGGCATCCCCGCGGGAAAGCCAAAAACCATCGCTATCGATCTTACCGGCAAATTTCTGTCCGCCTCCCGTGAAGTTCGCATTGTGACAAATCTATGCGTCTACTGGGATGAAATTTTCCTGAGCGAATTTAACCAGAAGCCGCAAGTTCGCATAACCGCGCTAGACCCTATTGGCGCGGACGTACGATATCGGGGCTTCTCCCAAGCTACGATCGATCAAACCCGCGAGCAGCCCGAAAACTTTGATTATGCGCACGTGAACCCGCTCTCGAATTGGAATCCGACGCCGGGTGCCTACACGCGATACGGGGACGTGCGCGAGTTACTGAATGCCACCGACGATAAGCTCTTGGTTATGGGATCGGGCGATGAAGTACAATTGCGTTTCTCTGCATCCCTGCCTGCGCTTCCGCACGGCTGGTCGCGCGACTTCTTCCTGATCGTCGATGGCTGGGCAAAGGATGCGGACGCCAACACCGCCTTCGGGGAATCGGTAGAGCCACTTCCGTTTCACTCGATGAGCGCGTACCCGTATCGCAAGGACGAACACTTCCCAGACGACAAAGGACATCAGGAGTATCGCCGCAAATACTTGACGCGCCCCGCGCTGCAACTGATTCGGCCCTTGCCATCCCGAACCACCGAATGAAGCGTTGGTTTATCGCCGCGCTGTTAGTGCTGGTCGTCAACAGCGCCTACATCTTCGCAGTACATCCGCCCACGGTGTTCTACATGGGCAACGTTCTGTTCCATCTTGCGCTTGGCACTGTGCTGCTGGGTGTCTCGGCATTCCAACTACGAAGGAGCCCGGCGCTTGCCACCTTCGTAGCCGCGGGCTTAGTGGGAATCTTCCTTGCGGTTGCCGGAAACACACGCAACCATCACGGCGTACTCATCCTTCATTTAGTTCTCGCCGGCGTTGCGCTACCCGTTCTTCGCAATCGGACGCTCACGCTTGCCGCCGTCGCGATGGTTGTGGTTGTAGGAGCTTCTCACCTCTATCAGCGCGCTTTTCCCGATCCCGCCTCCCGAATTCGCAACCCCTCTACCGCGCCGCTTTCCATGAACGAAGAGGGCGGCGGCCCGAAGTCGCCGTTTTTTCCATCTTCGCTACGGACGGATGTCGGAGGAACCATTCCCTCCGATTTCTTCATGGACTCGAAAGCCTGCGGCGAGTGCCACCAGCAGATTTACAAAGAGTGGAACAGTTCAGCACACCATTTCGCATCGTTTAATAACCAGTTCTATCGAAAATCGATTGAGCATATGCAGGATGTGCAAGGCTCCACGCAACCCAGCAAGTGGTGCGCGGGATGTCACGATCATGCGCTCCTGATCGATGGCAAGTGGGAACGTCCGGTGAAAGAACAAATCGATATTCCCGCCGCGCAAAACGGATTGGGCTGCATGTCCTGCCACTCCATAGTTCACGTCGATAGCTCCATGGGGAACGGCGGCTTCACCATGTCTTACCCGCCGCTGCACAACCTGGCGAACAGTAAAAACCAGTACGTGCGTGAACTGAATCACTTCCTCACTTATCTGAACCCCGCGCCGCATCGCGAGGCGTTCCTGAAGCCGTTCATGAAGCAGGATTCAGCTGAGTTCTGCTCCACCTGCCACAAGGTGCATCTGGATATCCCGGTGAACAACTACCGCTGGTTTCGCGGCTTCAACGATTACGATAATTGGCAAGCTAGCGGCGTTTCCGGCCAGGGCGCTCGCTCGTTTTACTACCCCGCGAAGAGCAGTACCTGCACGGATTGCCACATGCCCCTTGAGGCGTCGCATGAAGCGGGCAATATCGATGGTCAACTCCACTCCCACCGCTTCCCCGGCGCGAACACGGCACTCCCGTATGTAAACCACGATAAAGACCAAATGGACGCAACGTTGAAGCTGCTGCAATCGGGCTTCATGACTGTC
>CAXSIG010000324.1:0-4389 GCA_964237255.1 uncultured Bryobacteraceae bacterium | reverse complement strand
GCCGTTGAATGAGCGTTCGGAATCCACGAAGATGGTGCGCCGCGCGAATGAACCGCCTCAGGCTATGACCGGGTTCGCGGTCGGCGAAGAAGCGGAGCAATCCACAGCCGGCTTCGTTCGCGAGGTTGGTGACATAGCTGCCCCTATAGATCATGCCGGCGCTCATCTACAGGCTGGTCAGACGGCGCGTGTCGATGTGGTTGTCCGTACCCGCAAAATTGGCCACTTTTTTCCGGGCGGCACGGTCGACTCTTTCGATGTGTGGTTGGAACTGAAAGGAGTAGACGCTAACGGCAAAGTGGTTTTCTGGAACGGCGCCGCCACCGAAGAGGGGCCGGTAGACGCAGGTGCCCACTTCTATCGTTCCTATCAACTGAATGCGGAAGGCAATCGGATCGACAAGCGAAATGCGTGGCAAGCCCGTGCGGCGCTGTATGTCCGCCTGATCCCGCCCGGCGCGGCGGACGTTGTGCATTACCGCGTCAACGTGCCCGGCGATGCCGTCGGACCGATTACCTTCACTGCTAAATTGAACTACCGCAAATTCGCGTGGTACTACACGCAATTCTCGTATGCGGGAACCCCGGAAGCGGGCCAAAATCCTTCAGGACGCGACCTAAACCACGACAGCTGGAAATACTCATTCGCTAAGCAAAACATTCCAGCAGACGTATCCGGCGACTACAAGGACAGTATTCCGAACTTGCCGATCATTGTGATCGCGAAGGCTCAGCAACAGATCTCGTTAGGCGATGCGAACTGGAAGACAACCACCGCCAAACCGGATCGTGAACGATGGAACGACTACGGAATCGGCTTACTTCTGCAAGGCGACCTAAAAGCTGCGGAGCAGGCTTTCCGGCACGTCACCGAAGCGGATCCGAGCTATGCCGATGGCTATCTGAATGTCGCTCGAGCCCTGATTCAAGAAGGCGAGACGGACCGGGCAAAGCCCTTCATTGCAAAGGCTCTGGAATACGATTCGTCTCTAGGCCGCATCTACTATTTCCGAGCGCTCATAGAGAAGGCGGACGGAGACTACGACGCGGCCCTGAAGTCGCTCCGCATCGTCGAATCGAAATACCCGCGCGATCGCGTGGTGCTAAATCAGATTGCGCGGCTTCTGTTCTTGAAACGCGACTATCAAGGGGCGATCGCATCCTTAGAGCGCGTTAGCTCCGTCGATCCCGAAGACTTGCAGATGCATTACACCGCCATGCTTTGCTACCGGGGTCTCGGCGATGCCGGCAAAGCTTCGCGCGAAGAGAAGCTGTTCCGTCGCTTCAAAGCGGAGGAGTCGTCGCAATCGCTGACGGAGAAAGTGCGGCTGCGAAATCCCGAAGACAATAACGAACGGCAGAACATTCACGATCATGTGAGCAGCCGATGAAAGCCGCGCTACTCCTGCTCTTCGCAGCGGCAACAAGCAGTATTCCGGATATTCACTTCACTGACGTAACGGCATCGTCCGGATTGAAATTCACTCACCACAATGGTGCCGCAGGCAAACGCTATCTTCCGGAAACGATGGGCTCTGGCACAGCATTCACCGATCTTGATGGCGACGGCTGGCCCGATATCGTACTCCTGAACTGCAAAGACTGGACGCCCAAACCCGGCAAGCGATGGCTAAGCGCCATTTACCGGAACAATAAGAACGGCACCTTCACCGACGTCACGGCAGGCAGCGGCTTGGATATAGAACTCTTCGCGATGGGCGTCTCGGTAGCCGACTACGATAACGACGGTCGTCCGGATATCTACATCACGGCCTTAAATGGCGACCATCTCTTCCATAACGAAGGCAACTGGAAATTTCGCGATGTGACTGCCGCATCGGGCGTGAAGAACCAAAGCTTTGGCACCAGCGCCGCCTGGTTCGATTACGACCGCGATGGCAAGGCCGACCTCTTCGTCGCCAACTACATTCAGTGGAGTCAGAAGACAGACGTTTGGTGTTCGTTAGACGGCTCTACCAAAAGCTACTGCACACCTGAATCGTCAAAGGGTGCGCCCGCGAAGCTGTTTCACAATCTCGGCAACGGCAAGTTTGAAGATGTAAGCGTGAAAGCCGGCATTGCCGATCCCACCAGCAAGTCGCTAGGCGTCGCCGTACTCGACTTCAACAACGATGGATGGCCCGACCTGTTCGTCGCCAATGACACGCAGCCCAATAAACTGTTCCGCAACAATAAAAATGGTACGTTCACCGAAGAAGGCGTGTCAGCAGGCGTAGCGTTTGGTGAAGACGGAGTAGCCCGAGGAGCGATGGGCGTTGACGCCGCCGACTACGATCACTCTGGCCGGCAACACTTGCTAGTCGGCAATTTCTCGAACCAGATGCTAGGTCTTTATCACAACGAGGGGTCCGGCTTGTTCGTCGATGAAGCGCCAAGCTCCACAGTGGGTCGCGCGAGCCTGCTCAGCCTCACATTCGGCGTGTTTTTCTTCGATTACGACCTGGACGGCTACCCCGATATTCTCGCTGCCAACGGACATACCGAAGAAGAGATTGAACGCATTCAGCCGAAAGTAAAGTTCCGGCAAGCGCCGCTCCTGTTCCACAACCAAGGCGGCCGCAGGTTCGAAAACGTTTCGAGCAAAGTGGGCGCGGCATTTGAGAAGCCGCTGCTCGCGCGCGGTTCCGCGTACGCCGATTTCGATCACGATGGCGACCTTGATGTCTTGATCACGACGAATGACGGTCCGGCAGTTTTGTATCGGAACGACGGCGCGAATCGAAATCACTGGATTAGTGTTCGTCTAACCGGGACGAAGTCGAATCGCAGCGCATTGGGTGCGGTAGTGCGGGTAGAGAGCGCGTCGGGCAAGCAATCCGCTATGGTCCGCAGCGGCGGAAGCTATCTCTCGCAAAGCGATTTAGCGCTAACTTTCGGTCTTGGCAAAGACGACAAGGTCTCAGCGTTATTGGTCGAGTGGCCCAGTGGAGCAAAACAGCGCCTCACCGCGCTCTCCGCAAACCAGTTCCTCTCGATTGATGAGACCCGAGGCTTGCTCGTTGCCACAACTTCTTCCCGGTAAACCATTCGACACTCCCGACTTCACCTTCTCCGAAATGACATAAACTCTCGTTAAGTTATGAAACACATCGTTCGTGTTGCTTTCCTGGCGGCGTTTGGCTTTGGGAGCGCGTTCGCCCAGACAAACCGCGGCGGCATCAGCGGCAACGTCACCGATGCTTCCGGTGCGGTCGTCCCCAACGCTGCCGTCGTGATAGTCAACTCCGGAACGAACGAAACCCGCCGCCTGCATGCCAGCGGAAGCGGGTCGTTCATCCAGGAGAACCTCGATCCCGTAACGTACCGCATCGAAGTCACCGCAGCTGGTTTTCGCAAGGCTGTGTTGCAGAATGTGAAAGTCGACACATCCACCGTAGTCACCGCGAACATCGTCCTGCAGCCCGGTGACGTAGCCTCGGAGGTGACCGTGGAAGCGAACGCCGCGCTGGTCAATACCGAATCCGGCACACTTGGCCAAACTATCACCTCGCGACTTGTCAATGACACCCCACTCCCCACCCGCAGCGTTCTCGATCTCGCCGTCACGGTCGGCAATGTCACGGGAGATGTCGGCACGTCCGATCCGCAACTCACCGGAGGTGCTCCGCTTCCCGGTTTTAACCTCCAAGCCAACGGAGGACGCGCGGGCAGCACAAGCCTCCTCGCCGATGGCATCAGCAACACCGGCGTAGGGCTCGCGCGCGAGTCTGTTTCGTTCTCTCCCGAAAGTGTCCAGGAGTTCACCGTTCAAACCAACGGCTTCGACGCGCAGTACGGTAAAAGCGGCGGCGGCATCATCAGTATCACCACGAAATCCGGTACCAACAATTACAACGGCCTGGCGCTCTGGTACAACCGCAATCCGGCGGCGAACGCGGCTCCCTTCACGCAGCAGACATCGAACCGGCCGGTAAACAATCTACGCTGGAACCAGTTCGATGGACAACTCGGCGGCCCAGTGGTGATCCCGAAGCTATACAACGGCCGCAACAAAACCTTCTTCTTCTTCGCCGGCGAGCCGCGCTATTAAAGCGACAAGCAACAGCAAGCCGCGACTGTCCCCACCGACGCCATGCGCGCGGGCGACTTCAGCAATCTGGTCCTCCTCACCGGACAAAATGCTTACGTTCCCACCTCGCTGCTTGGCCAATTCCCCGCGTCCGCATTTCAACCGAAAGCAATACGAACATTTACAACCAGTTCACGCAGGTAGGGAACCAGTTCGTCATCGCGCCGCTTGCCACCGGATCTACCTATCCGCAATTCCCCGGCAACAAGATTCCCCCGTCCATGATCGATCCCACCGCGGTGAAGCTGCTGCAATATGTACCGAAATCGAACACGCCATACTATCTCGATGGTAACGGCG
>CAXSIG010000323.1:0-6515 GCA_964237255.1 uncultured Bryobacteraceae bacterium | reverse complement strand
ACAGCTCAGCGAACTGCCCCAATTTGTTATCGACAAGTTACCACCGATGGCACAATCGTTTTTGGGAAGGGCTCTACCGAATGTGGCCGCGAGGCTAGGCGAAAACCTCATGATTAACGGCGTAGGGCGGAGTTTGATTGATTCTGATTGGCACCGGCCAAGGAGGCCGCGGCCATGTCGAAATCGCGAACTAAGAAAAGCCCGCCGAAGCATGTTTTGGCGCTCCCCGATTTGGAGCAGTCCAAAGCGGCGGTCCTGAATAGCCTTACGTCGAAGAGCGGCCAGCGCTCGTATGACCGCGCTATCACGGACTTCGTCGATTGGTATTGCTCAGAGCCAAGACTATCGTTCAATCGAACAGTAGTTCTGCGCTACCGGATTTTTCTGGAACAGAAGCGGTATGCACCGACCACGATCAATCTCCGCCTCGCGGCGGTTCGCAGAGTCGCCTTCGAAGCAGCCGATTCCGGTTTGCTCAGTCCGGAACTTGCTGCAGGCATCCGACGTGTGAAAGGGGTGCGTCGGATCGGTGTCCGTCTCGGAAACTGGCTAACGGCCGAACAGGGAAAGCGGCTCTTGGCGAGCGCGGACAGAGATTCGCTCCGGGGTACAAGAAATTACGCGATCCTGGCAATGTTGATCGGATGCGGCCTCCGGCGAGGTGAGTTACTCGGGCTGCATGTCGATTCCATCCAATCACGCGAGGAGCGTTGGGTGATTGCCGATCTTCTGGGCAAAGCTGGTCATATCCGAACGGTCCCGATTCCTAATTGGGTGAAGACTGCCATTGAGAAATGGATAGAGGCGAGCGGGATCATTAACGGTGCCCTGTTCCGGTCAATCGACAGGCGGGGGCGAGTTTGGGGAAGCGGTATGACGCCAAAAGTGCTTTGGGAAATCGTAAAAGCGGCTGCGGCGCGCGCGGACATTCCGAAACTTGCGCCACACGACCTGCGGCGTACCTGCGCCAGGCTTTGCCATCTTGCCGGTGGAGAGCTCGATCAAATTCAGTTCCTGCTGGGACACGTCTCGATCCAAACCACCGAGTACTATTTAGGATGCAAGCAAAAGCTGCGGTACGCAGTCAATGACAAGCTAGGAATTGAACCGTAAGAAAACAGCTTACGGTTCCCGGGGCGGCTAACCCGCCCCTTTTGGACTAATCGCGAGTTAGCTGGAATCCAATTCACGTGCTTCAGGTAGCATGTCGAGGATATGGCCGGCAGCTTTCCGCGGACGCCTGGAAGAAGTATCTCGCTGAGGTCACGGCAGCCCTCCGCACCGTTGGCCTCCGGTTCAGTAGGAGCTATGACCCTTCACCCCGCCGTGTTTCGCTCCTTGCGCATGTTGTGCCAAATCATCAAAATGCTGAATGTAACCCCGAAGCAGAATCCAGAGGCCATGATGCCGACGATGTCCGCTCCATGCAGAGCGGCGACCCGTTCCTTTCCGAGATTATTGAAGAGGGCGACAAACCCGAAAAAGCACGGCATCAAAGCCATGGTTGGCGAAAGTTTCTTCATGCGATCTCCTGGGGCCAGTATTCAGGCCCGCAGGTATTGTGACAGGACTAGCGCTTCCGTTTCAATCCCTTCCCAGAGGCAGCCATGACGGACATCCTGACCCGCCTCACTCGATAAGGGAACACTCACGAACTGCCGAACTGCGAGAACACATCCGGCATGGCTCCAATTTCATAGCCCAAGGGAACCACGCAAGTGGATTCTCAAGATGATGAAATCCACGCGATAAACGTAGGGTTCGAAGCGCTTGAATGTCAGCGTCAATCCCGCATCGCGTTGGTACGGCAAGCGGCGGAGCTTGAGCAGATGAGAACTGGCGAGATCTTGCGCTCGCAATCGGAAAACGCGAAACCGAACGCCTTCAACGCTGACCTCACCTGTTCATTTGTAGTACAAAGTCCGCATACTCAAGCCGATTTGGTTGATTGTCGTGGCGGCGTTTTTTCCTGAGCTAGGCACGGTATTCGGCCACGTTTATGCCCACCCTCTTCTCCAGGATCGGCACATTTCGCTTCATATCTGCGGAATATTCAGCAACCTGCATCGGCACCAAACCTCTTGGTAAACTCCAGAACGTTCCACTGAGGGCGCGGTGAGTAGCCCACTTTATGAAGGTGGCCGTCCAGCCTCTTCATGAAGCTCAGGGCCGGATTTGCTGGATGGAACGAAGGACAGCGTCTCAGATATCCGGCCCAGCGTGGCTACCGGGCTCGGTTTCAATGTGCGATAGCAGTCTGTTCGGGGTGCCGGGGACATAACCTGGCGAATTCGAAGGATCGTCGCTGACCGAGGATCGCCAACGAACAACGGCGCTCCAAACCCGTGACTGACGGCGCAGTGTTTGTTGTGAGCAAACTCTGGCCCATCATACACGCTGCCGGACTAATCGCGGGCGCGCCGGTTCCGACAGCGGCCACTCTTAGGCACATGGCCACAGTTAACGGGCGAGTGGCGGGACTCCGATATCGTGAGGTCGCGCTGTTGTCTCAAAAAGGACCCTTTTTGCCCCACGGATTTTGAAACACTATTGCTCGTTCAGTTTCAAAGAGCCCCGCGCGGTTTTCGGCCCATACGAGACCATTGAAAGTTATCCTGACTGAATGTGGGCCGCATTTCTCTTCGCGGTAATCTGGGTTGCTGGCATGGTGATTGCAAAAGTGGTGGAGAACACACCGGAGCAGATCAAGGCCAATGAAGCGCAGGAGAAAGCTGAGCAAAAGGCTTTCGAAAAACGCAAGTTTAGACTTGATGCACTCAAAGCTCTTCGGGAATCGGCCTTTCAAAGGTGGGATAAGAGACGCAGCTACGAGTGGCAATTAAGCATAAGCATCTGGACCGCTCTTGCCGCGTTCAGTGCTTTGATCCTCAATAAAGATTCTCCAATTCCGAACAGCGCGGGAACGGCTCTACTGGTAGGGTTTGTCGGCTTTTCAATCGCTGGAGTCCATTGGTATTACTTGCATAAAATGTTTACGCACACTATCGGCGACGCGGGCATCTTGCGTTGGGCAGAGCGTGAAATCTGGATGCTCAGCCTTGAACAAACCGGTGTGTCCAGCCAGACCGGAACGGCCGAGAAGACTACTGGCATACCGGTTTTCGTTCCTAAAGTTGAAGCCTGCGAGTGCCAGGGTGATAGCAAATTCCAGATGTACCCGAACCTCTCACGTTACGGCAGTGCCCAAGTCGCTATCACATGCATCCTCGTCGGCGCGGCACTCGTTGCTGTAGTGTCGCGTTCTTTCGTGACGCAACAATCGGCACCGGTTCCCATCAACTACTTTTTCAATCAATAGCGCGGAGGTGTCTGTTTGAACAGAATACCCACTTCCGTTTGAAAGCAGCTTCCCAGCCCTGTGAAACAGAATTGCCGTTCTGTTCACGTCAGCCTGATGCAGCAATGTGTGTACAATGTGCGCAATGCCGCACCGAAACCACGAGTTCATCTTTTCGGCGACGATCAACTACCGCAATTCCGACAATCAACTGCGTCCTGGCGGTCCTGAAAACACAGTCGAGTCTGTCGTTCGGACGGCCTTGACAGAGACGCTCCCGCAAGATTTGAATGCTATTTTTGGCCTCTCTGTCAGTGTCGAGATTAAGGGAATTCGGCCCGGTAGCATAGTCGTTTTCTTTAGTGCGGTTATTGGTGGTTTAGGCATCTTATCTCGGTACAAATCCTTATACGACAGCATAGAGCTAATTCGCCAGCAAGCCGACAGGGTGCTTGATGCGGTCCTGAACTCCAACACGTATTCGGTGTCCGTATCGGCCGTTCATCCGAACCCCGAGACGGCGCGCCGCTGGTTTCGGCGGCGTTTCGACCATCCGTTTGCAGAGGACTTCGCCGACAGTGCTTTCAACCAGCCTTATTCTAATGCCCGCGATGGCTTCTTTTGGTTCCTACTAGTTTTGACCATAATCGAAACGTTTGTAATCGGCTTGCTCGTCTATCGCGCAGTTTGGAAGACGTACTTCGGGACGTGAAACAAAATGGGTAATTCTGTTTCAGAACGGGCAACAGGCCAGCAGACCGGCAACACTGTTGGCGTGGCTTTCGAGCGGACGAGCCTGCCTTGCCTCGCATGAAATGAAACACTTTTCGCGGGAAGCGTTCCATTGCTCCCGTTTCACAAAGGGTCTGTTGTGCACAAGGCCTTCAGGCCGAGGGACTTTAGCAATATCGGCAAAGGATAGTCCCGTGTGGCCGCTGAACGCTAAAAGTGTGTCAAGTTTATGTGATGACTCGACGTGAGGCGCTTGCCCTTGCCGGTTCCACAGGAATGTGCTCCCGATTGCTTCTTGCCCAAAATAAGAAGATCGATCCTCCAGAAACCCGGGTTAAAGATGTTCAGAAATGGAACGAGTGGTACGAACGTCTAAAGCCGCTTCCAAAGGATTTTCAGAGGCTGTTTCGCAATCAGGCATTGGACGGCGGGTCTTTGATTTCGTTTAGCGATCCAGTCCCCATCGAATCGACAGCTAGCGCTGCGGGAACGTGGAATCCTCCTTGTGATCCGCCGAGCATCTTCAATCCGACCTGTCGGTGCAAGGAGCTTTCGCTTCCGTTGATCCGGGGAGCGCAGGTCAAAGCCGTGAGGTATTTTGTCTGCGGGTTTGTTCAAAGCCGACGTAATACATGGTATGAAGTGCCGCCCAACTGGGATTTGGAATGGGCGATTTTCGAAGCAGCTCCAGCACCCGTGGAGAGCGGTGGTCAGACTATCGTTCTTGCGACTTTCAAAAATTGGAGTCACACCACGGCTCGTCAGGCGTATATCGGTGCCGTATACCAGAAACCGTAAATCGCGCGTGACGTTTCACAAAGGGTAAGATTTGCGAAGCCGGGCAAAGCAAATGAAATCAGACCTTTCAGAGTCTCAGAACTCAGTCTCAGAACTGAGTGCATGTCGTCGAGTTAGGCTAGCGGCCTTCCTCGCCGGGGATGAACCACGCTACGCGCCCGGCAATCTCTGAAATTCGCAAATCTCTTTCTCGAAAACAGCCCTCGTTTTTTCGGTTGTGATCGCGCTGGGACGTCTGCTCGCGCCAGCCCGTCCTGTAGGCATAAATTCACCATAAGTCCGCGCCTGACGGCGAAGTATTTACCGAACTGACTGCTATCGAGCAGGCAGGCAGTTCAGTTCCTCGAATAGCGCCGCGCTGAGAATGCTTAATCCTCAATTAAGCTTAAGTTCAATTTTTTATCGCTGCAGAGCAGTGCTGCGCAATGCCTTAGCCAGCGTTCTGTCGACGTACTGTTCTTGCCGCTTCGCGTCACCTTTGTGGGAGAGATCGCGGGAACGAATCGCGGCAGCAACGGAGGCTGGTTGTGTTCCGTGTGACAGTGCGTAGATCGCAAAAGCTAAATCAATGCGGGTGCCGTCGCCGGCGTATCGTGGATTCGACCGGAAGTCGTCGATGGTCTTGAAAAGGTGTGTTTTCTCCGCCCGAGTCGGCACGCGTCTTATCCTTTCTGATTTCAGAATTTCCGCTTCTCGCTCAGCAGCAACAGCGGCAACGAATCGCGCACCCTCCGGGTATACCAGCCCACTTGCTTCGATGAGCTTCAAAAACGGATAAACGCCCGTTTCGGAAGCATACTTCTCCTTCCGGTTGGTGAATCCCGCCAGCCTACCAAAGTGACGCCAATCCGCCGCCCCGCGATCCCCACCGAAGTCGTCCGCCAATTTGCGAGCCGCCAATGTACTCACTTCGCGCGAAAGGGTCTCCGGATGTTTGAGCCAAGCTTGGAAATTACCCGGCGACGTCTCAACCACTGCCGCCGGAGCGTAGCCACTTTCCTTCATACGATTCAACGATCCGGCATCGAGATCATCGACCAACGTCAGGTTGTGTTCGCCTTTCGGGCGTACATAAATATTGCGGCCGTCTGCATTCTGAAAACGTAGCCATGGGACAGAACGCATCAGTGTATTCACATCCCAAGTGCGTGGAATCATGACGGCATTGCCTTCGTTTCCCGCACTCGGCTTGAACAAGCCGATTTCGAAGAGCCGCGCACCCATTGCCACAATCTGCTGCCTGACCACTTGTGTGGTTTTGTCCAAACTTGACCTCCGCCGTGACATCAGTTGGAGAGAAAGCTCTCTCTTTTCCGTACGGCGTAGGGTAACGGCGTCGTGACACGTCGGCAGGTCGGCGGCTACCATCGAAGTAGTTGAAACAAAGAGGCGAATTCCTGAAATACTCGCTTCGAACCCTTCGGCGGAAACTCTGAACTGAAAGATTTCGATAACTTTCTTACAAAGTTCTGAAAGTTTTTGTCACGCGCGGCATCTCCAAGGTCTTACCGGGTGAGTAGGACTTTATGCCATCAAAAATTCGGAAGTTAACAAGATCATTCCCGGTGCCGCTGTCAATCGTTCTCGCGGTTCCGCTGCTTCTGTCAGCAGAATCTGCTCAGGAACTGCTTGCTCGCGCTGACCGGCTTGCCGACCAAGGCAACTGGTCGGGAGCCGCGCCCTTTTA
>CAXSIG010000322.1:0-6560 GCA_964237255.1 uncultured Bryobacteraceae bacterium | reverse complement strand
CGCCATTCCCTGCCCCCGCGCCATCATGCGACCGGTGCCAGGAATCAGTTGCGTGAGTCCCAGAGCGTTGGCTCTCGAGACGGCGGCGGGGTTGAACTCGGACTCCTGCCGGATCAAGCCGGCTAACAGGAAAGGATCGATGCCTTGAGCTGCTGCGCTCGAAGTAAGCGAATCGCGAAACGGGAACGGAAACAAAAGGCGCCAAAACTCGCGCGGAGCGTTCTCGAGCGGCAACGATAAATATTCCGGAGTCAGCCCTTTCATGTGCCGCAAAGCTAATGCAGGGGTTGCATCCTGGCGTGCCAGTTCAATGGCCAAGAGATGCTTCTGCCCGTCGGTATCGGCCCCAAATCGAAGCTCGACCTGCGCCCAATCCGGAAGCCCGGCGGCCGCCAACAACTTCGCGCGTTCGATGTGCGCCTTTGTCGCTGCGGTGGGAGCTTCGTTGTTGATGTCGGGACGGCCCGGGAAATCGACGCGGGTCAGCCACGGGTCGGCTGCTAGTCCAGCTGATGCGATCGTCTTTTCTTTCAGTTTCGCCGCCGCTAGCACGCCGTAATAGTAATTCGGGTAGACGCGAAGCAATGTCGAATATACTTCCTTCGCCTCCCCATAATCTTTTGATTCTTCCGCTAAACGGCCCAGGAAATAAAGCGCGCTCGAACCATGCGAATCGAACGGATACTTTCGAATCTGTTCCCGCATCAGAGATCGTGCATTCTCACCTCGGTTCAGATACGCGTCCCACGCAATCTTCCAATGCGCGGTTGCTGTGGTTTGATCCGCGGGGAATTTCTCGCAAGCGGTGGAGAACAGCGGCGTATAGTGCGCCGAATCGTGCTTTACCAGATATTGGTTGGCCGCCGTGATCAACGCTTTTAGGCGCCATGGGGAAGCCGGATAATGTTTCGCCAGCGAATCCAGCGCATCGTTCATCGCTGTCTCGTTGCCCAGTTTTCGGCTGCTCTCGGCGATATCGTACAGGCGCTCGGCGTCGGCTTCGGAATGCGCAATGTGCAGCTTTACTAGCGCTGTTTGCGCCGGAAGAACCTCACCCGCCAGATAAGCCGCCCACCACATCCGGACTTCGGCTTGGTCACGCTCCAGCCCTATCAACTGACCGTGAAGCGCTTTATACTCGCCTCGCGCTTTCGCATAGTTCTTGGTGGTCAACCAAGCATCGGCGCGGGCCAATACTTGTGCGGGACCGGGGGGCGGGTAGTCTTTGCCGAGTTCCGATTTCAATCTCTCGATCGCACCCGCTGCACCGACAGCCGCCTGTGTCGCGGGACGCAGAAAATATACTCGTTGATATAGCGCCGCCGCTTGCAGCCGCTCGCCTTGCGCTTCATAGCTTTGCGCGAGGAGAAGGTCTCCCTCCGGTTGGGGAAGCGATTCGTAAAAGTCGCGCAACGTCGCGATGGCTCCTTGCGCATCGTGTAACCGGAGTGCGATCTGCGCTTTCAGCAACGCGCCTTTCGAACCTAACGGGGACAGGACAGTGCGCGACGCTCCAAAGCGTCCAGCTCGCGTTGTGCACCGGCTGGGTCGCCCGACAACATGCGCGAGGACGAAAGATAGTAAGCCGCATAGTCGGAGAGCAGGGGCGTATCCCGCGCCGCCGCGGTCAGGTGTTGAATCGCGACGGGGTAGTTCTTCGCGTTGTAAGCTTCGATGCCCACACTGAATTCCGAGCTATATAAGGCGACCTGGAAAATCAGGGCCGAGAAGACGATCTTCCCCATTTGCCAAACTCCTTACCAGTTCCATGTAGAGATAATCGACCATTGTTTTCGATTCACCGGAGAGGAACTGTTCCCGGTAATCCGACCTTGCCTTATCGATGGAGCCGCGCAGCGCGCGATACAAATCTCCACTTCCCTGCCCCGCGCGCACCGCGGCAATCTGTTCCACGCGCATGCGCGCCACCGCTACTTGCGCGAAATGCTGCGCTCGCAGGTGACGAGACTGTTCCGGAGCCGAAAGCTCTTCCCACTTGGGTTGCGACCCGGCCTTCATTCCGGCAATTTGCACCAGGACAGGCGGCTCCGGTTCCGGCTCGGTACGTACCGCTTCTTCAAGGGACAGCGCTTCCAGGCGGAGCCCCGCAGCCTCGCAAAGCGTTTCCATGATCGCTGTGTGGCTAAGATCGGTTGCCACCAAGACCATTTGCACGGCCCCATGCACAACCACGGGCATCAGATGGACGCGGCCTTCGGTGTCCAACTCATGAAATAGAGTTTCGGACAATTCGCCGGAACTTGCGAAAGCGACCACGGTATCCTTGGTTTCAATCGCGTTCATGAGAGCCGGGGCTTCGGATGGCGCGAACGACTTGTCCGCCGCCCGGGCTCGCTCGCCATCGAAAGTGATGCAGAGACTATGGCCTTCTTGCGGCGTTTTTACGAGTAGGCCGCAGACTTCACTTTCGCTCGATGCCTGCCGGATTCTCCGCAACAGCTGGTGCAGGGTATCGGCGGTTTGCTCAGCGCTCTTTCGGACCTCGGTCTCAGCCGATGTTCTCAGCTGTTCCACGGCTTGATCGAGCGTCATGTGATCCCATCGTAGTCGAGCGATGAGATGCTGTCCAGAACACTTGATTTAAATCGCTTCATAAACCTTTGACTTTGAAATCGCTGGCATGGTACATGCATCTACTAAGGCACAAGTTCGAAAGGGAGACACGGAAATGCCGCTGAACAAGCAGCTCAACCCGAAGCAAACAGGCGCGGAAGCCGAGCGCCTGCACAGCGAGTTGCACAAACGCATCGTGGGTCACAATGACGCGGTCGATCAAATTGTCTCCATTTATCAGACCTTCCTCGCGGGTCTGACCAGCCCCGGAAGACCGATCGGCAACTTCCTTTTCCTGGGGCCAACCGGGTCCGGCAAGACGCGTTTGGTGGAGGCTACCGCCGAGAGTTCGTTGGGCGATCCGCGCGCAGTGATTAAGGTGGACTGCGCGGAATTTCAACACAGCCATGAGATCGCGAAGCTAATCGGCTCCCCCCCTGGATACCTTGGCCATCGTGAAACACATCCACTATTAAGCCAGGAAGTGCTGAACCAACACCACACGGACAAGTTCAAAGTGAGTTTCGTGCTGTTCGACGAAATCGAAAAAGCCAGCGACTCTCTATGGAACCTGCTGCTTGGCATCCTGGATAAAGCGACGCTCACGCTGGGCGACAACCGGCGCGTGGATTTTTCGCGGGCCATGATTTTCATGACCAGTAATCTGGGTGCCAGCGAGATGGATTCCATCCTTCGTCCTAAGCTCGGATTCGGCGCGTGCAAAGAGGTAATTGCAGCGGCTGCCATAGATCAAAAGATTGCCCGTTCGGCTGTGGAAGCGGCACGCAAAAAGTTCACGCCGGAATTTATGAACCGGATCGATAAGATCGTCGTGTTCCATCCGTTGTGCCAAGCGGATTTGGCCCAGATTCTTGAGATTGAGCTCGGGTTTCTCCAACAGCGGGTCCTGAATTCGACCTCCGGAGCGCCGTTCATTTTCAGTCTTGCGGAACCGGCCAAAGCATTCCTGCTTCGCGAGGGCACGGATGTGAAATATGGAGCGCGGCATCTGAAGCGAGTCATCGAACGGGAGTTGGTTCATCCCCTGTCGAACCTGGTGGCTTCGGAACAGATCAGCTCCGGAGATTTGATTCAGGTTAGCTTCGACGCGGAAGCAAAGCAGCTTACGTTTGTGAAAGAAGAAGAGGGCGTCCCTGCTTACGAGATGGTTCAGCGTGCGGCGGCCGGCGCGGGCCCAAGTGGCGGGCGACCGGCGCAAGCCGCTGAAACGCCGACGCCTCGCGCAGCAAACGCTCGCTCCACCAAGCGCTGAGTTGTTCCAGCAAGATTGGCGTTACTGCCACTTACCTGGAATCGGAACCTCGCCCGCACTGCCTCCGAATCCCACGAAGCGATCGTTACCCGGTCCTAGACCGTCCCAGCGGCAATTGCCGTTGTAGTCCAGGATCCAGAAGCCGTTAATGAAAATTCCGATTTTACTTCTGCCGTCGCCGTTCCAATCGCCTACTATCGGCATCTCGCCGGGGTTGCCGCCGAATCCGCAAAACGAATCGCTGGATTCATACGCAAAGCTTCCATTCGTATCCAGCACCCAGAAACCGTCGCGAAACGAGCCGATTTTCGTGGTTCCCGATCCGGTCCAATCGCCAATCACCGGCCTCTCGGTAGCACCGAGCGAATAGCTTACATAGCGATCGATCACGGGTCCATCCCATTGGCCGTCTCCGTCATAATCGAGCGCCCAATATCCCGAGCGAAACACGCCTACCTTGCTTCGACCATCGCCGTTCCAATCCCCCACGATCGGAATATCTCCCGCTACGCCGCCGAAACCGTAGAAGCGGTCGATCAGGGGACCATCCCACTGTCCGTTTCCGTTATAGTCGAGCGCCCAAAATCCGTCGTGAAACACGCCTATTTTGGCTCGGCCATCGCCATTCCAGTCTCCTACGACCGGAATTTCTCCCGGCGTCCCGCCAAAACCGTAGAACCGATCGGTTACGACACCATCCCACTGACCGTTACCGTTGTAGTCCAGAGCCCAGAATCCACTGTTGAACACTCCTACCTTCTGAACTCCGCTTCCATTCCAATCGCCCACGATCGGCTTATCCCCGACGCCGTTAATCTGAAATGTAAACGAAGCATCGCCGGCATCGAACATCCCATTGGCGTTCTTGTCAAGGTTCCAGCGGCCGTTCAGAAAGACTGCGGAACTGGCCGGTCCGGGAGTGGCTACGCCTGCCGATGACTGTGTGACAGAGATTGCTTTGGTAGCGATCGTCATGGTGGCGGCCCGGGCCAGCCCATGATTTGCAGCGTAACTGAAGGTGACGGCTATCGGTCCAACTCCCGAGGCTGTAGATGAGGCTATTTTCAGCCACGACGCATTGCTGGTGGCGGTCCATGGACATCCCGCGGTAATGGAAACGGAAAGCCCATCCGAGTTTCCCTGTGGATCCGCGTTGATCGCTGCGGGAACCCCGTTGAAATCACACGTGATCGCAGTAAAATCCGCACTGGATGTAGTGGCCGAAACGGAAAGACTGGAGGGAGTGAAGGCAGAACCAGTGAGGGCGGGGCTCACCAGATAAGTACCGGAAGTAAGCGGCACAAAGCTATAAGCACCGGCGCTATCCGTAGTTGCGGTCTGACTACCGCCCAAAGTGACGGTGACGCCGGCCAACCCCGAACCCGCCTTGAGTATGTGACCTGCGACGGTCATGGTGCTGCTCGGGTCGAAGATAGTGACGGTGTACGAAAACGTCGTGTCAACGCCGGCAACCAAAACGTGCGTGAGGGTTACCACGATAGGGGTATCGACAACGGGCTTCGGCCAGATTGTGCTTACGTTGGTATCGATGTTGTCCGGCACCCACACCAAGGTGTTTTCACCGAACCCGGCTACCGGAGTTTCTTTGCGTATCGCTACGGCTCCGCCGCTTCTCTGCATGGTGACAACCGCGTTGGTGAAATCGGCGGATGGATAGGAAAACGACCATCGCCCTGGAACGACTTGATAAGGAACATAACCCTTCGGCGGCCATGCGACGAAGCCGTCGCGGGTAGCCGGGCGCGCGTCGCTGAAATGAGAATCGATCGCCCAGAGGGCGTTAGCGAAAGGCGTGGGATAAGCGGGCTGGACATCGCCGGTGCCCATGTTTTGTGTTTGAGGATAAAGCAACCAGCGGCGATGCCCCACATCCGGGTTGGTGGCTCCGTGGTCCTGAATATAGTTGGCTACGCATCCCGGGTCGGCTATATACGGAATTTCCAGGCACAGATTCGAGTGAGCGGCCGCATCCGCGCCAGTCGCCGTGTAGTTGGTCCAAGTGGAGGGCGGGGCGTGGTTTATCTGCCCATTGACGCTCATCATCAGGGCGGCTTGTTGGTCCCCGCTGTTATAGGTGGAGGAGAATGTGACGGCAGATGCGATGCCGGCCATTGGGCGGTACCAGTTGATCCGGAGGGCGACGGCATCCTGATAGGCTTGCGTGGTGGAGCCCGCGTTGCCGGTGGACACGTTGCCTGTCCAACCTGTCGGGACGGCGGTGGAGGGAACCAGCGTACTCAGATAAGCGGTGGCCACGGTTGCGCGCACCGTGGTATCGATCCAACTGGAACCCGACGTAAGCTTGATAGGGTTCGTGGTAGTTCCGGTGGTTTTTGCCACCGGCGTATAGCTCGGCGGCCTCCCCAGTTGTACCTGAGCGGCAAGCGATAGAGGAAGGAAGAATAGAGTAAAAGAGCGGACCACGGCTAAACCTGAAGTGCCGCGATCTCGCGATTCCTCTCTGCTGAAGCTGGGTGATACTAAGGCTTGTGACGGCTCAGCAGATTCTTTCTTTCATCACCGATATCGGTGTGGTTCCTGTAGTTCGAACGGTCAGCGCGGAGACGGCGCTCAAGTCCATTGAGGCAATCTACCGGGGGGGCATTCGGTCCGCCGAAATTACGATGACGGTGCCTGGGGCCATCCGGGCCCTGGAGAAAGCGGCGGACCAGTTTGGCGATAAACTGATGTT
>CAXSIG010000321.1:0-6570 GCA_964237255.1 uncultured Bryobacteraceae bacterium | reverse complement strand
AGTTGCTCGATGAGAACATTCGGTTCAGCCGCATAGCCGCGTCCAAATACCGCGCGGGTCGACAAATCGATGAAGCCGATCGTGTCCGATTCCTGCCCTCCGCGCCCGAAGTAGCTACGATCCAGATCGTTAGTGAGAGCAAAGATGCTTCGGCTCACTGACACGCGTGGCGCCCGAGTGTGACCGGCCTCAACCCAGGCTGCGCGGAATGCGCGGATCTGAGCGGCTTGCTGCACATCCAATGGCTCTCCGGTTTCATCGAACTTGAGGGTGGAACTTTGCAGGTTCATGCCGAGCGTGGCAGCCCAGATTGCCGTTGCATTGGAAGCGGAGCCCCACCAAATACGGTTACGCAACCCCTCCGAGTAGGGTTCCAGTCGCAATAGTCCCGGAGGGTTCGCAAACATCGGACGCGGGTTTGGTTGAGCGAATCCTTTACCGCGCAGTAGCTCGAGAAAGTCCTCCGTATGACGCCGCCCCATAGCTGCATCGTCCTCACCATCGACGGGACGGTATCCGAAATACCGCCATCCATCGATCACCTGCTCGGGAGAACCGCGGCTGATCCCCAACTGCAGACGCGAACCGGCAATCAGATCCGTGGCGCCTGCCTCTTCGGCCATGTAGTGCGGGTTCTCGTATCGCATGTCAATCACGCCGGTCCCAATCTCAATCTTGCGCGTTCGGGCTGCAACGGCCGCAAGTAGCGGGAATGGAGACGCGAGCTGTCGAGCAAAGTGATGGACCCAGAAATAAGCTCCATTGATTCCAAGACGTTCCGCCTCAACAGCAAGGTCAATCGACTGCAGGAGGACATCGGCCGCCGATCGCGTTTGCGAGTGTGGGGAAGGCGTCCAATGGCCAAATGACAAGAAGCCGAGATCTTTCATACAAGTGGATTTGATGTTTAAAAAGAGGGAACGACTCTCGATCTGCCAAACCGAGCCGACTAAACGGAGGTGCGGTTATATGCGGGACAGATGCTCGTCATGTCCTTCCGACATCTAACGAGTATGAACTCATCCATCAGGTCATCAGCTTCTCGGATCGATTACAGGAAGTTGTTCTTACTTCAAAGCCTCGATAAGCGCTACTAACACATAGTCGAACAAGGGAAGAGAACGCTCGTTCAACAGCAGCCAAAATGGGCAACTCACCTTTGGCCGGAATACATGCTAGCCGGAACTTGACGCGCGATGTGTTCGCTTCGCGGTTGTGCCCGAAGAGCCCGATCCAGAAATCGCTCGCAAGGCAGCGCTCAAACCTGACCGAGAATTTCGCGACTCTCTCGAACACTGCGGCGTATTTGAGGCTCATTACTTGTTCTCCAGTCCGGCAGCTTTCAGTATGCTCCGCAAGGTTCCTGTCGCAAGATCGTTCTCGGGATCGTGACCATGTTCGGTTTCGATGCAAGTTATGATGCCTTTTGCTGCCGGTCATTGGTACGTGCTTCCAACCGTCGGCCGCCACCAGCCGCAACACATCCCTCCAATCGTTCAGGATTTTCTCCCATAACAGCGCGGTGGAATTGAATAAGTCCTAAGTGGAGCAGTGCTTTCACACCGGCTTCTTCGACCCCCATCATTTGCGCACAGGATGACGTGCCATACCCCAGCAGGAACCGGAGAACAAAACAAACACGGGGAAATCTCTCGAGTTGGAGAATAGGGCGCAAGCCACGCTGAAGCATCGAACCGGCATTCGAGACGCTTGCAGCAGAGACCGAGCCGGCATCGTGAACAATCTTGATTACTATCGTTTTTTGCAGAATACCCAGATCGTCTGCTTTGGGCGGCACGGAAGTGTCAATATCTTCGAGGGCGGTTGCCAAAATCGCCTCCGCTGTATCGGGATCGGCCGACAGCAGCAGGGCCATCTGGAACAACGCGTCGCAGTGATCCCTGAAAAAGCCGCGCCATGCCGCCCCGCAATCGCAATCCGATAAACGCATGATCTTTACTCCTTTTTCACACATTCTGTCGCCGAACCTTATCGTCAGCGGGTTGTGCTTACATGACGGGCGGGTGCGCTTTTTTGTGTGTAGGCGGAAGTAAATGTTGAGAGTCTAGAAGCGAATCCGAATTGCGAATTGAATTGATCGCGCTCCACCGATCTGGAAGAGCGGATTGAGTTGGCCCGGTATCCCCGAAGCTCCCAGTCCGTTCGCCAGCGTTGCAGTCGAGATCCCGAAGGTGCGGTAAGGAGTTCCCGCGAGTTCATGCTGGGGGTCGTTCGCGAATGCCGGGTTAGCGAAGTTCGGGTGATTAAAAAGGTTGAATGCCTCTGCCCGGAGTTGCAAAGCCAGGTGCTCAGACAGCCGCAACTGGCGATGCAGGGAGAAATCGATTTGCCACGCGCCGAAACCGCGCAAGACGTTACGTCCCAGATCTCCCTCCACAGCACCGGCAGCTGCGGGCCGGAACGCGTCAGGATTGTAACGCTTTCCGCCTGGATAACCCGAACCGTAAAGATAGAGCGGCTGTCCGGGAACCACGTCAGGGCGCAGCACGCGGCTATCGGCAGTAATGGCCGCTAAGTCAGTAGGAGGCGCGGAACGCGCGAAGAAGACGCTATTGGCTGTCCAATTCTGCAGCAATGGTCTGAACTGCTTGAAACGCGGAGTTGGAAGCATCAACACGACGGCCCCGTTCAGGCCATGGCGGATATCGAAGTCAGAAGGACCGCGGTTGCTGTTCGGATTTTGAAACGCAAACAGCGTCGGCGCGGAAAAGTATGACGCGAGATCGTTGGATAGATCGTCCAACGAGTGAGACCACGTGTAGGAAAGTAGAACTTGCGCGCGAGTGGTCAGACGACGGTTGAATTGCAGTTGGAGAGAGTGATAATCGGAGGTCGAGGTATTCCCAAAAACCGTAACACCGGAAATTGTTGCAACGGCAGGTAGAGCGGTTAATCCAATCAATTTGCGACCCGCAGCCCCGACATAAGCGGCCGAAAGAGTCTGATGACCGAGGGCCTGCTCGATAGTTAGATTCCATTGATAGGTTCTGGGTAACGTGTACCCTGGCGCCGCGCCCACCGCGAGACTATTGGTAATGCTATTTGATACGCTGCTGATAACCGAAGTCCTGAAAACCGCTCTGAGCGAGATCATAGAACACCCCTGCTCCCAGCCGCATTACGGTTTTGGTGTTGGATCCATCAAATAGCTGCCAGGCCAAGCCGATGCGTGGCGCCACATTCAGATAATCCGTTGAGTAGAGAGCCGAACCGGGCGGAGCTATTGATACGTGAGACAAGTCACTCAGGTCTCCCAGTCCTCTTACCGTAATAATCTGTCCCTTGGTAATCCGCGGTGGTGGATGCACGTCCCACCGGAACCCGTACGTAACCGTGAACTTCCGGTTTGCTCGCCACGTGTCCTGGGCATAGATTGAAATAGCCGGCGTGACATAGGCAGTGCCGCCATTTGTCCGTTTCACAACGTCTGCGTAGGCAATGCCGCCATAGAGTCCATTAGGGCCATTAAGGCCCGTGAAAATGAAGTCTGAGCTCAGCAGTGGGGTAATATTCGCCGATGAAACACGCCGCACGTCGGCGCCAAACTTAAGCTGATGCGTGCCGCTAGTAAGCGAAAGCGTATCGACAAGCTGAACTTGATGCACATCGTATTCCGCTAATCTCCCAATTGACAATGAGGCGAACGAAATATCCGCATTGAAATTACTGTTATCTGCCGAGTAACCCGCCGGGAACAAGAAGGAATCGGATGGGCGCTTCGCTCCCCCGCGCGAGATCACGTCCGCGTCTATCCGGGCAACTTGCCTGCTTCCATTTAGGCGTATTTCATTTAGAAGACCGGGCCCAAATATCTCCGTCAAACCTAGCGTCAGCATTCCGGTGTCGATCAAATACTTTTGGACGTTTGCGGGAGACTGTTGTAGGCCACCCGTCGGCTGAACGCGTTCTGATGGGGAATAGCCGTATCTCGCGAAAAACAGCTGCCGATCATTGAAAGAGTGGTCGAAACGTAAACCGTAGGTCCGCTGATCGTGCTGTAAAGACGTGCTTGCAGCAACGAAAGCCCATCCTGTGCCTGTAGGTAAATCGGGCCGATTGGCCAAAGGAAAGGCGCTCAGCAAAGGCGCCACCAATGCTGGCGCGTCCATTCGAGCCTGGCTTGTAGGTACGCGAGCTTGAACCGTGGATTGTGGCTGACGGGCAATAAGGTCTTCGAAGGAGAAGAAAAAGAAGCTCCGATCGTGGCCGTCGTAAACGTTTGGCACCTGGAGAGGTCCGCCCAGAGTAGCTCCGAAATTGTTGAAACGAAGAGGTGGCTTCCTGAGCCCCAGTTGGTTCGCGAACCAGTCGTTAGCGTCAGTAACATCATTGCGGAAGTATTCGAACAGCGATCCCGAATAGCGGTTTGTTCCGGATCGCGTGACTAACCCAACCTGCGCGCCGGGGGAGCGGCCAAACTCAGGCGCAAACGTGGATGTTTGAATTTTGAACTCCTGCAGCGCGTCGGGTGAAACCAAATTGCTGAACGTTCCTAAGAAGTTGTTGGCTGGCAACGCGCCGCCGCCTGCCTGCCCGATGGAATTCAGAACGACTCCTCCCGGCAGAAATGCACCAGCCGCAAAGTTTGCACTCACGCCATCGACGGTGAAGTTGTTGGCATCCCCGCGCTGTCCGTTTACTGAAAATTGGCCGCGGCTGACATCGCTGACCGGAAGGACCACAACTCCCGGTGTAAGCTCGATAAGAGTCTGTATACCGCGCCCGTTGAGCGGCAGTTGATCGATCAGGTTGCGGCCGACTACTGTTCCGACTGCGGCATCATTGGTATTCATCAACGGCGGATCATCCTTGATCGTCATCACGCTACGTGAATCGCCGATGCGTAAGACGAAATCCAGCCGCGCGCTGTCTCCCACCTCCAGCTTCACGCCTTCACGGATCACCGTTTCAAAGCCCGCCGCTTGAACGGAGATTCTGTATTGGCCTGGGCTAAGCGAATAGACGCCATAGAATCCGGACTGGTTCGAGTGCGTGGTCCGCTTCCCGCCTGTTTGTTCGTTGCGAACATTGATCTGGGCTTCCGCGACGTTAAGGGCGGATGGATCATGGATCAGGCCGGAGATCTGGGCATTTTGGCCACGCATCGCAATCGGGATGGCAACGAAAACGATTGCGAAGTTGAAACGTATCACGTTAGGGGGCCCGGTAGTCGACGAGCTTAGCAAGGCTGCTAAGCAGAACGGGAATATTCTGGTGAACCGACCGGAGACTTGCGGATGCGGATGCCACATCCTGGCCACTCTTTTGCATTCCTACAACCAGACTCGTGATTAAATCATCTTGCGTTTGAATGTCCCTGAAAAGCGAAAGAACACCATTGCGCCAGTTTGTGGGCGTAGCGGAGTTTGGCGCAGTGGAAGAGGACATCAGATCAAGCAAGGGATTGAGATCGGCATTGGCCTGACTGACTGCCTGCAAATGAGAGCGCACCATCTCTCGAAGCCTACCTTTACTTTCTGGAGTGAGACGTTGCTGTTCCGATTCGCCGTATCGTTCAGCTAATCTCTTGAGCGCCCACGCGTGCGCAAGTTCCTTGTCAGAGGCGGAAAGACATCGGTCCACGAAAGAAAGGCGTTCGTCCCGGGTTGGAAAGGCATTGTCCAGAACTTCTTTCAGAAGGGGAGTTGAGGAAAGAGGCAGGCTTCTTGGAGACGGTTCACGGTTGGGCTTAGCTGCCGTTGAACTAAGCGGGCTGGGCGTCCCGAAAGAGAGCTGCAGGTTCGAGAACGCACCGAGAGCTGCCCGCATTTCCTTCTCACGTTCCACCGAACTGACGGTTCCGCTTAGCGTGACTCGACCGGGAGTTCTTACAAACGTCAGATCCTCGTCCAGTTCCCACCGATGTTGGAAAAGTGTATACCGGACTTGAAGCTCCGTCTCATCCAATTCAGTTTGGGATGGTTCAGGCGCCGCTTTAGGTGCTTCACTCGTTCCGACCGTCCGGCTTTCAATTTGAGCCGTGGATTTGGACTCTTGTTCTTCGTCGGTGACCTTGAAGGCTATTTCATTAAAGTCCACCCGGCGATCATCCGCGAACCGGAGATGCTGCTCGACGAGGTGAAAGCTATCCGCCCGGACAACAATCGACGCTTCCTTAATTGGGCTTTGTTCCGTGGTGGTGTCGAGCGTCAGGAGACCGGCAGATCGCTTTACCTTGTCCTTCTTGCTTTTCAGCGTCTCCCGCCATTTCGCGAATGCTACGGATGTCAAGGGCGCGCTCCATTGGAAGGGGTCTAACTGCAAATCCCACGCGGGCTGTTGAGAAGGACCACCCATAGTCCATTCGAAATCTCTCACAATTGTCCGGTCTCCACTTCGGATCTGGATCTTTTGCCGAGCGACCAAAACGCGCTTGCCAGTCACTGGAAACGCGGGTGGATTTTCAGCTGCTATCGCACGAGACACAAACTCGTTTGCCGAAATCACCGGAGGATCGATGACTTGAAGCCAAACTATCAGGAGAGCCATGCCCCCGGCAACAACACTCACCCATTTCACCTGCCCCGGTAAAACAAAAATGGTTAGCAG
>CAXSIG010000320.1:3294-6573 GCA_964237255.1 uncultured Bryobacteraceae bacterium | reverse complement strand
CGCGGGTACACTACTTGCTTAGCGTTACTCTTTTCCTTGAGGGCCGGTTGCCGGATACCGAATTTCTCCGCTACCGCTTTTTGGATCGTATCGATGGTCAGACGCCTTTCGGCCTGGTGAAGTTGGTTCTTCAACGTCTGCGTCGCCATGGCCATCGTGATGGGAGCGCCAGTTAGCGAATTCACAGCGGCCAGCTTGATCAAGGCCGCTTCTAACTCTCTCACGTTACTTCGCGCGCGCATGGCGATCATGGTGGTCACTTCTTCCGGGAGAGTGACACCCATTTCCTCAGATTTCTTACCCAGGATCGCCATCTTCGTTTCGAGATCGGGCGGCTGTATGTCAGCGATCAAGCCCCACTCGAAACGGGACCGCACCCTGTCCACCAGCCCGGGAATGTCTTTCGGCGGCGAATCGCACGAGATCACGATTTGCTTCTGGTTGTCGTGAAGTTCGTTGAACGTGTGGAAGAACTCTTCCTGGGTCCGCTCTTTATTGCCGAGCATTTGAACGTCGTCCATCAGCAGAACGTCCGCGGATCGATACCGCTGGCGAAACTGGGCCATACGGTCGAGCCTGATCCCGGAAACGACTTCGTTGGTGAATTTTTCACTGGTCGTGTAGACGACACGAAGCGTACTTTCGTAGGTGAGAGCGCGACCGATTGCCTGCATCAAATGTGTCTTGCCCATTCCGGTGCCGCCATAAATGAAAAGCGGATTGTACCGGCGGGCCGGCGCAGTAACTACGGACCGGGCGGCCGCATGGGCGAATTGGTTGCTGGCGCCTACGACATAGTTGTCGAAGGTGAACTTCGTGCTGAAAACACTCGGCGGTAGCGGTTCGGTATCGCTGGGCGAACTATCCTCGGCCGGCATCGGCGCCGAACTCCCCAACCGATACTCCACACCCGCAACCGACAAACTTAAGTGCCGCATAGCCAGAAGTACCTGCTCCGGATACTCGTTTTCCAGCCACCGCTTCGTTTGAGCGTCCGGTACTGTAACCCGAAGCGTCGCGTCGTCCATGGAGTGGAAGCGCGTCCTGCTAAACCAGTTATGAAAACTTTCCGAGCTTACAGTAAGTTCGAGCTTTTGCTTTACCAAGTCCCACGGATTCATTGCATCGACTCTCATTTCAATAGAAAAACGCAAAGCTTCCCTCAGGTTTCTTGAGAAACAAAAAACCTTGGGGTCTCGGCTCAAACTCCTAAGAGGGGTAGAGGTAAGGCTAGGAAGCTAACAGCAAATGTAGAATAGCACGATTTCCTAAGTAGGAAATAATTTTTAACTTGTTTCTATTCAACGAGTTATGGCGATTTCACCACGTATGGTGCAATCCGTTTGACATCACTCCGTCTATGGGGCAGAATGGAATCTAAGCCCGGCTGCGGGAGTAACTCAGCTGGTAGAGTGCAACCTTGCCAAGGTTGATGTCGCGAGTTCGAATCTCGTCTCCCGCTCCAAAAATTTCCTTAAATCTAGCGCTGTACACTGAAGAGTAGACATGCGCGCTCTCCTGTTACTGGCAATTTCGCTTCCTTTAGGCGCGCAGTACAAGATGGATGCAGCGGGCGATCCAGCGCCCAATCCGATGTTCCAATCGCCGGGCGTGAAAGTTCTCGGATCGTCGAACGCGGTATTTTGCGAGGTGTGGCTGGCGAAAGTGGCCCCGCAGGGTGGCACGTCCACGGAAGCGGCCGTAACGCTGCCTACGTTTCCCGTTGGATCTTTGATCGGTGCAATTCGATTCCCAGCAAAAGGAGCGGACCGCCGTGGCCAAACGATTCCTGCCGGAACTTACCTTCTGCGATATGTACAAATGCCGGTGGACGGCTCACATCTCGGGGCAGCTCCGCAACGCGATTTTTTGGCCTTGGTCGCCACAACGGATACCGGAGCAAAGATGAGTCTTGAAGAGATAATCGCTGCCAGCACGAGGATATCCGGCACGAAACACCCGGCTGTCCTGAGTGTCTCTCCCGGAAGCGGCAAAACAGCGTTTACTCAAGAGGGCAAGCAGGATTGGGTTTTAAACACAAAGGTCGGTGATCTGCCGATCGCGATTACCCTTCTGGGCAAGGCTGAAAGCTAAATTGCAGGACGCCGAGCGATTAATCGAATGGGCCGCTGAACACTTTGCGGGGCGACTCGCTGTTGTGACTTCGTTTCAACGAGAGGGCATGGTGATTTTGGACATCGTGTCTCGCGTCGCCCCGGGATTGCCGATCCTCACTCTTGACACGGGCCGCGTACCTGAGGCGACCTACCTGATGATGGAAACGGTTCGGAAGCGATACGGCATACCAATCCAACTAATTAGTCCCGATGCATCGGAATTGGATCGCATGACCACGGCCCACGGACCGAATCTATTTCGCCACGACGTCGGCTCGCGGCTGTTATGCTGCCAAATCAGGAAAGTCCGGCCGCTCGCCAAAGCTCTTGCCGGGTATAACGCGACTCTCGTTGGGCTGCGCCGGGAACAGGCGGAATCACGGGCCACGCTTGAGCAAGTCGATATCGGCGCGAAGCCGATCAAGATTGCGCCACTCGCCGGATGGAGTGCGTCCGATGTCGCTGCGTATACCGTTCGCCACAGCGTGCCGGAACATCCACTTTACTCCGAGGGTTACACCAGCATTGGTTGCGATCCCTGTACAAGGGCGGTGGCTTCGGGAGAGGACGAACGGGCAGGCCGCTGGTGGTGGGAAAGCGAGTTCGAAAAGGAGTGTGGGCTTCACTTTACCGCTGACGGGCAAGTGCGTCGCAGGGTGGACGTGCTTCTGGAAGAGGTGCTGACTTCCCGTGTTTGACGGCTTCACACTCTGGTTTACCGGGCTTTCCGGTTCGGGGAAAAGCACAGTTTCGGAACAAGTGGTTCGGCTGCTGCGCGAACGGGGCTGCCGCGTGGAACTTCTCGACGGCGACATCGTTCGCACCAATTTGTCGCAGGGACTTGGGTTTTCGAAAGAAGACCGCGATACCAACGTTCGCCGGATTGGCTTTGTTTGTGAGCTTCTTTCGCGCAATGGCGTGGTCGCCGTGGTTGCCGCAATCTCACCCTACCGGGACGCGCGCGCAGAAGTGAAACGCCGTGTGGAACGGTTCGTAGAAATTCATGTAGAGTGTCCAGTCGACGTACTCGCGCAGCGTGATGTGAAAGGCTTGTACAAGCGGGCCCTGGCAGGCGAAATCCCTCATTTCACGGGCGTTTCCGATCCGTATGAACCACCGGAAAACGCCGACCTTACCATCCGCTCCGATCGCGAAAAAGTAA
>CAXSIG010000320.1:0-3284 GCA_964237255.1 uncultured Bryobacteraceae bacterium | reverse complement strand
CCGATACACCCGCCGAATTAGTCGCTATCGCAAAGGCAGCGGGATTAGAAGCTCTGGCCATTACGGATCACGATACGTTGGCCGGTTACGAGCAGGCAAAGCCCTTTGCGGAGGCGGCGGGGCTTGACCTGGTTTGTGGAATTGAACTCTCCACGCGTTTTCGGGGAAAGACGGTTCACTTGCTTGGTTATTTCCCACATTCCCCACCGCATGCCCGCTTTTGCGAGTGGCTTAAGGGCATGCAGGCGTCGCGACAGGATCGCAATCGGCGCATGGTGGACCGTCTCCAGTCGCTCGGCGTCCAGATCACGCTGGACGAAGTAGTAGCAAAGGGCCGCAGCATGGCAGGTCGCCCCCACTTTGCCCGCATCCTGATAGACAAGGGCTATGTGTCGACCATTCAGCAGGCTTTCGATGAGTATTTGGACGAATCGGCCAAGGGATACGTGGAGCGGGAGGAAGCGGATTTCGGGGAGTCCGTTGCATTAATTCGGGACTCCGGAGGGGTGGCTTCCGTTGCGCATCCCATCCGGCTCTTGAAGAAATCTACCGATTCCGTGTCGGATACGCTTGCGGCAATGCACGAAGCAACGAAACTTCCCGCGCTTGAGGCATACCACAGTGACCATAGCGCGGCGAACGTTCGTGATTACGAAACGGTAGCTCGCAAATATGGAATGGCGGTGACTGGTGGGTCAGACTATCACGGCGCCAACAAGCCGAACATTCAGCTGGGTACCGGAGCGAGTGGCAATTTGAACGTATCGCGTGACGTATTGGTCAGACTGCGCGAACTGGCTGCTTGACCGCGGGCAAGTGCGCGGCGGTCACGCGGAGCATTGCGATGGCATGCCTGCCTGAGGATGAAGTAATCTCTCCGGCATCGCCTTCCAGTTTGGCGCCTACTTGCGGTGCGTCGCCTTCGAAAAGCAACCCCGATAAGGTCCGGTTCACGTGTCCGCGTGAGCGAATGCGCTCCACAATCTCCTGGCCCAGGTAACAACCTTTCTGGAAGTGCAGCGCTTCCGGCAGCGCGGCTTCCTGCGGCAGAGTCTTCTCCGTCAAGTCTTCCCCGTAGCGAGGAACGAAGTGCTCCATGCGCCAGTCGCGGTAATCCCCTTCCGCTACCCCGACCTGGGCGCAAGCTGCCTCTTTCTCCTCAATCGGTCCGTATATGCGATGGAGCGCGGCGCCGTCCGCAACGCCCAAACAAAACGTTCGATCCGTTTCATCGTCCAGAGTGACATCGTCCGCGATGATGTAATGATCGATGTGCCGGTACAGCGTCTCGCGGGTTTCGGGTTCCGTATCGAGTAGTAGCGAATCCTCGAAACAGGTGATGTGGGCGTCGGCTAAAATGCGGCCTTGCGCGGTAAGGAAGAAGGCATAGACTCGTTCCCCCGGTTTCATCTGTTGAATATGATTCGTCGAAAGCGCATGAATCAGGCGCGCGCGATCGTCGCCGGTGACCCGAATGCGTCCGTTCGCGGAAAGATCAAAGAACGTCCTCACGATACTCTAAGTATCGGATGATTCATGAAATCCTGCCGGTCGGAATGCTGCGGTGTAATTGCTCCGTATTCGGCGACGAAACATCGCGGGAAGCGATTATCGTCGATCCCGGTGACGATATCGAGGACGTGCTCGCGATTCTAGCGAAGCACCAGTTGAAAGCCAAAGCGATTATCATTACCCACGCGCATATCGATCATATCGGCGGCGCCCAAAAGCTGAAGCAAGCGACCGGCGCTCCGGTCTACATGAACGCCAAAGACCGTGAACTGAGTGAGCGAATGGACGCCCAGGCAGCTTGGCTCGGCATGGAAACGCCCGAGGTGGCGGAGATCGACGTGTACGCAAAAGAGGGCGACTCGGTATTTGCTGGCGCTACCGAGTTTCACATCCTGGAAACACCTGGACATACGCAGGGAAGCCTGAGCGTCTGGATTCCCTCAGAATCGAAGCTCGTCGCCGGCGACACGCTGTTCCGCGATAGTATCGGCCGCACGGACCTTCCTGGCGGAGATGGCAAAAAGATCCTTAAATCGATTCGCGCCAAGCTCCTTACTTTGCCCGAAGAGACGGTGGTTGTCGCCGGACATGGCATGAACACCACAATCGGTCGCGAGAAACGGACCAATCCGTTTCTTCGATGAACATCGCACCATGGCCCCAAGCGGGCGAACGCGAGCGGGAACTGCTGGAAGAAGTACTGCGCTCCGACCGCTGGGGTGGTTTCCATCCGATGGTCGCGCGGTTCGAACAGGAGTTTGCAGCATTTCAACGTTGCCCGTTCGGTATCAGCGCGATTAACGGCACGGTCACGCTCGAGATGATTCTTGAGGCTATGGAGATCGGCGAGGGCGATGAAGTGATCTTGCCGGCGATCTCATTCGTTTCGACGGCTACGGCGGTCTCGCGCGTCGGAGCGCTGCCGGTGTTCGTGGATATCGAACGGGAGACATTTCAGGTCGCTCCGGAATGTGTCGAGCGAGCGATCACTCCACAGACCCGTGCCATCATGGCGGTTCACTTCGGCGGATCGATGGCCGATATGGATGCGCTATGCCGCTTCGGGATTTCCGTGATTGAGGATGCGGCGCACGCGCACGGGTCGGAGTGGCACGGCCGAAGAGCGGGGGGCATCGGGATCGCGGGATCGTTCAGCTTTCAGAACTCGAAGGTGATGACGGCCGGGGAAGGTGGGATCGTCACAACCGGCGATGCGGACTTGGCGAGACGCGTCTGGGAAATCGCGAACCAAGGCCGGCGAAATGACCGCGGCTGGTTTGAGCACTACACATTAGGAACGAATTACCGGATGACGGCTTTTCAGGCCGCGGTGCTTCTTGCGCAACTGGAGCGGCTTCCTGAGCAGAACCGGCGTCGCGCGCGTAATGCGTCGGTCATTCGGGAATCGTGTCCCGAGGTCGAATGGCAGCACGTACCGGAGGCGGGCGCGGTTCAAACCAATTACTTGTTACTCGGGCGAGTTCCAGATCGGGATCGATTTCACCGGACACTAACGGAGCAGGGAGTACCGTGCACGCCGTTTTACCCGCACACGCTGTACAACAATCCTCTCTATCGGGAAGGTGGATGCCGCGTTGAGCCATGCCCAGTGGCGGAACAATCGATTCAGGATGCGTTCTGGCTACCGCACCGTGTGCTCTTGGGATCGGAAGAAGACACCCGGATGATTGCTTGTGCGATTGCAGAATGCGTCCACCGCCCAATCGCCAGCCTCTGAAATTGAATCCGATTCATCCTACTCGTGGCGGTAT
>CAXSIG010000319.1:0-6602 GCA_964237255.1 uncultured Bryobacteraceae bacterium | reverse complement strand
AAACCGCTTTCCCCAGCAGAATCAGAGAGCTAGCAGTAGAGTTTTCTAAGGACCAAAGGTTTCAAGTTTCACTTTGCAACCCGTTTTAGGTCGGCGAACGGTCGCGACATACTCTAACGTTCAGGTTAGCCAACAGCGTTTGCTTTTCTCTACTGAAATCGTAATTGCGTTTCCGAGTTTCGACGTTCAGACGACATTGATGTCCCGAACGATTCCGCTGTGGCCTCCGGGATCATCAAGCGATTGTCGACAATTATCTCCCGCCATTCCAGTATCCTTTTGCTTAAACATCCGAGGTCCAGAAACCAACAGGCTCCGATGCCTTGCTGTACTCTTTTAGGAAACTGTCAGGGGTCGGGTATTCAATGTGGATGTCGGGGTGTAGTGCTTTCACCAGCAGGCAAGCTACTGTTTGCATTTTGCTCCCGGTTGGGCTCAAGACTATTCGAAACTCAGAGGCAAATTCCCAATAGAGGTCAAGAAGAACGATGAGCGACTCAGTGTAATCGAGCGTCGAAGTCACTCGGGTGGGGATAATCGAGCCCCCCTCTTCGGCCTCAGTTGGATTGTCGCCCAGCGGCCATTCTCGGCGAAGTTCATCGTGAATCCAAGCCGTAGCGTGCTCGCGCCAAAGGTGGTGAGGAGGACGTCCATTAATGAGTAATAACTTGCTAGGGCAAATACAGTTAATAAGAGCTTGAGTAAGAACCTCGTTCATCGACATAAACGCGATCAACGCCGTTGGTTCTCCCTGTAATGCGACGCTGGATAAACGCGATGTCCTAACTACGCCACCCAATCCGCTATATACCTGTATACTGGGCCGCGGATAAAGGCCCATTTTCGCGCCTTCGTATTCACTCTGGCTCGGGCCATATACCTCCGCTTCAGCGTAGTGAATCTTGACGAGCTTGCCACAGACCCTACACGCCTCAAGAACAAGCATTACTGCTAGTCGAGACATGGTCGATATGTCAACAACCACTTCAGTCTCATTCGCGCCGTTGAGCCAAGACTGCAGTTCAGATGCGAAAATATCAGGCTCGAATCTGTCGTATTTCATTTGTATAATTTGATTGCGCAATATACCGGCAGAAATGTAGCTTTCAATTATCTCGTCGACTCGGTTATTGTCAGCCCAGACTTGGTATAGAGCCAGCGCCACTCGGCAATTCGACAGTTCAAGATTCGCGGAGAAAGCCAAGGTTCTGTCTTCAAAACCCGCAGCACAAATGATTAGCCCATTCGTCACCCGAATAACATCATTGACGTGGGAAATGTTCGGCAAAGCGAGAATAGCAGACCAGTCTGTCTTTGCAACATGCATAATCAATCCTCCCCGTCGATATCGTTGTAGGCCGAGCTCGACATAATTGGCTCAACATCATCTCGATCAAAACCGAAACGTTGCTGCTTGGGATCAATTGCAAGGGCGGGTTGACGATGTTCTCGCCACAATCCAGCAAATTTGTCCGGCTGAAGCAGAAGCAGGATAAACCATTCGCAGGACATTGAAACACTATCCCTTTTTGAAAGCGCAAGAACACAGTACGGAAGTAAAAGTCGCCTCAGATACAGTCGCGGAACCATCGCACCGCGCACACTCTTACCACGAGCATCACGCATGAATATTCCATACCTGATAAGGTCACGGTAAATTTCCGTCGCTAGTTCATCTAAGCGGAACTCATCCGTAATTTCAATGCGAAAAGCCATTTTCGGGACCTCCCGTGACCGTCCGTTCTCCTCGATTAGATACATTGGTCCCAAGAGCTCGAGGCGAGCTGAGTCCTTGAATGCCTCCACGATTGCCTTGAGATGCGTTCCATAGGTTCCACCGGTCAACGAGGCAATCTGCATCCTTCTCTCGTCGAGTAAGCGACGTAGACGTTTGGGGTCGCTTGGCTGGTTTCGGGTTTGCATATCTAACCAGTGACTACCCCCGTTTCGAAATGCTCGGTCTTGCATCTCCTCTCCGATCTTTGTGATTGGCTCGCTTGCTGCGGTTACGCCTTACTCGACTAGATCCTGCATTAACTGGATCAGGATCCGCGTGTCACCCGACCAGAGAGAGCTAAACACGTCATGGCCAAAATAAAGTGCCTTTCTCTTGGTTGCGCCGCGCAGCGAAATTGCCTTTACGGTGGTCTCCGTAGGTATTTCAGGCGACCGCAAAAGTCGTGCGAAGGCCGTCTTCGATTTTCCAAGTGCGCCTAACAGTCCAGCCAGCGTCCGCACGTCCGAATGGACTCTCGGATCGGACGCAAGGCGACGGCTGAAAACTTCGTTCAGGAAGGAAGCGCGTTCGGCGTCAGTCATAAAGAGCGCTTCCTCGCCCAAATCGATAAGGCGGTAATCGTCGCCCACTTGTAACGCCTTCCCAGTGGAGTCTTCTGGCAGAAATGTAGTGGCTGCCTCAGTTGCAATCTTAAAAACAAACTCCGCAGACCGCTGAAAGAAGATACGGTTTAAATAACGCTGCATATTTTCCGGCAGTCGCGGTGTTGTGTAGTCATCAATAAAACACAGGACCACCCGTTGTGCTATCCAAGAACACGCGCGGCGAAGACTAGGAACCGACCGCTTGAGCCATGCATGATGACTCATATCAGTTCTGCCGGGGAATGCCGTTATCTCTAAGCTAACAAGAAAAGAGTTCTTAATCTTTTCCAGAACGGCACGAAACCGCTCAAGCTGGTTTTCATCGCCTATAACGGGAATTGATTCACTAGGGCGCCCAAACCAGGCTGTAAGAAGGTCCACAAGATTTGAAGAGGTTTTAAATTGTTTAATGCGTGCATAGGCAGACTCGACAGCAAGTACATCCGATAAAATACAGAGGTGGGTAAAACAGTACAGCCTGGAAATCAAGTCGTCGTTAGGACTATCGGGGAAGCGGGCGAATGCATCGGAAATATCGTTTACATTGACGTAAATGCCGACGAACGGCGCGAGAGCGTCGCTATTCTCGAAAATGGGGCCGCACTCTACAATTAGTCTTTCGCTGAGTCTTCGAAACAGCATCGTCTTGCCACAACCTCTCGGTCCTGTCACCACCGAGGTAATGCCGTGATCAAGAATTTGAGAACGCGCGGGCAAGGCCGAGACAAAGAGTGATTTCCAAAGTCCCCAGTTGTCGCCGAGCATTTCGCTTACCTGATATGCTCCAACAGAGAACCCCACTGTTAACTGACTGGGCTGTCCCTGTGTATCTTTAGAGTCCCTTGTTGAGCCCGCTCGTAACTTGAGTTGCGACAATGCTTCCAAGATGGCTTTGGGAATCGCTCTTTCACTTTGAGTTGACTCTGTTAGTGTCTTTCGCAGAATCTCTTTCATCCCCTGAACTAACTGCCGGTCTCCGCTATTCGCCTGTGCCCAGTCGACCTTCTGGATCATCGCGTTCACAATCGACGATAGGCCCGCAAAATCATCTTTCGGAGGTTTTCCGCCTGTCGCTCCGTAGCCAAAATCCGAAATGAAAATCGGGGCAGCAGGTCTATTGTTTACGTCCAGTACTGTTTCATCTTCTTGACCAATGAGGATATTGCCAGGGTGAAGATCACCGTGGCGAGGGATCCCACGACTTTGGCAAGCGTGAAGGACCCTTAGAATCGTCTCAACAGTCGCTACAATAAAACTTGATGGTACGGAGGACGACCCATCAAGCACCGACTTAAGATTTCTGCCCGGCTCGATGTAATCCCAAACGGTATATTGAACAGTGACGGCTGATCTTCCCATGGGCTTAACCATGGCTGTGCCAAGGTCGTGAAACTGAACCACGTTAGGAACATTACGAAGGCCGCCCACTTTCTTGATTTCAGTCTCCCATCCGTCATCAAGTCGTTGAACAATCTTCACGGCCTGGATAATCTCGGGAATGTCCTTCCTATGTGCTTTGTAGACATGACCAATCTTCCCACAGCCTATGTAAGTATCAAGTACGTAGGCGCCTACTTCCTGACCAGAGATCAGGGTGGCGAATTCTCTGAACTGAGAATCGGCCGATTGTATCTTCTTTCTCACAGAACTCTTTCTTTCCGAAAGACGATAATTTGCTCTTGCTTCACCCCGCGACAATCGCGCCGCGAACGGCGCACATCAGGAATCCTGTCAACAACCACCTTGCGTAGGACAAGAGAGGGTGCATGCGTGTTAAACAAATCGAGCACAGCCTGCGCTGGATGCACAGCTTTTCTACTAGTTCCTACTGACTCACCTACAACTAAAACACAGTAACCCGAAATATTAAGTCGAGCCTCATTTAGCCGAGCAATTGAAGTGATTTGGCGGAGAAAAGCCGCTTTTGAGCTATTGGCATCCGCATTAACTTGATTGTCCAGATGCTCGTCTAAGAACCAGAGTCGCAGACGGTTATCCCTTCCGTAATCCAGGGCGTTCATGTACGGTGGACTGGTAATCATCGCGTCAAAGTCGAAGGTTGGCAGAAGATCCTCAACTGCTGAATCACTGAATTCGGCATGCGGATCTAGTAACTCGACCCTTCGCAATGCCCGGCGAATCTTTGCAATGAGCCTTGGCATTAACTCGCGATAGAAGTACATCTCTGGAAAAGCAGTCCGGGGGAATTTGTGGTCTCTAAGGTATGGAACTAAATGACTGCTTGGAAATGAAAGAAAACCAGGCCGTTGATGGTGGAGTATGCCTAGAACGCAGGCCAATAAAAAGTGACGTTTCTCTCGCCGACAGATCCTTACGAAGGCCAGGGTTTCCTTTAATGTTTTTGGGTGAAAGTATGCGCGCACCCAAGATGGAACAGATCTCAGGTCCGGGACTGACGAGGCTTCTGCTTTTTCGAACACCTCTTGTGCGTCACGAATTGCACCCTCCTCCGAGTCGGGCGGCGCGATTTTTGCTCGCGTCAGCGTCGCGGCGTACGAACCGATATCCGATGCAAAGACTCGACGGCCTAGTAAAAGGGATTCAAGGGGAATCGTTCCAGATCCCGAAAATGGATCTACGACGAGGTCGCCACGTTTCGAGAAGCTGGACACAAGATCTCTGGCGATTGTACTCTTCAGCTTGCCTATATAAGGCGCCAACTGATGGAGAGTGCATTCCGTACCAGTAGCAGGCTGGCCCCATTTCGTCGGAGCAGATATGTAACTCGGAAGTACACCTCTGGCTGACCGAAGGGGATTCGGTAGAACGGGGTGTCGGGGTCTAGCATGTTGCATTGAGGGGAAGAGTTCCTTATAGGGCGTCAATGCGCCACGGTTAATCGTACCTCGACAACAAACCCTTTAAATCCGTCCCGGCCAGGGCGCGATGTACCGTTTAAAGGAGGGTTAGGTTGGATAGGTTTTGCACGTCACCCTGGTCAGATTCCCTTGATTGTTAGATCGCAACGGATCCGGCTACTATGACAAGTGTGTACGGTAACGGATTGATAAGTGGGTGTGCTTTAGGGAAAGCGGTCTGACAAACTTCAATTTCCGCGAATCAAGTTGTTGTCTACGATTACTACTCCGTTGGTCGGTAGGAACCGGGCTACAGCACGCTTAGCTTTCCCCACCCGTCTGCGAATAGCTATATCGATCTGTTCGCCAACTCTCAAGGATAGGTCGATCACTCGCCAGTTCAAACTTCGGCCGAAACAGGCACGCCTCGTAGTTTCGTGTGAACATTCAATATTATCTTTATGCGGTACACGTCTATTCGGCAACATCTAAAACCCTATTCTATAATCGCCAGACGAACCACAACGATTAATCACGCCTTCGCTGCCGCAGTAGCGCCGTGTGACGGTTACGATGAGAAAGCGGTGCGCGACGCTGTCATCCAATTGGGTCAAGATCCTGATCGTGATTTGCTATGCGTGTATTGCGGATCAACGGCGGAAACATGGGATCACATCAACGCTACAGTTCGGAAGAAGGTTTTCAGCGGCTATGGTCATCGTCTCGGGAATCTGTTGCCGTGCTGCAAGCGATGCAATTCCAAGAAGGGTAATAAGAGTTGGCAGGTTCACCTTGACTCCTTGTTACTCGACGCCTCTGAAAAAGCTGAGCGGGAAAAGGTGATCGCGGATTACACTGCTCGCCGCCTAAGTCTCGATCCAACGCCGGAGACATCGCCGGAGTATATCGAGCTTCTTCACATTAGGATACAGGTGCTCGAATTGCTCGCGAAAGCGGATCGTTTAGCCAAGCAACTCAGGGTTAGTTGCGGGTCGTGAAGGGCTCTTTGAAACACTAGCGAGTTGTTGGTGCTGCTGCTAAAGCGTTTTGTGTCCATCAGTCCCCTTTTGTCAGTGATCGGGTAGTTAGGCCGGATTAGAGCCGATAGGGTGCAGTCACCAGAAAGATCGCGCGGGCTTCGGATGACGTGTTGAACGGGCGGCTACGCAGATGAAAAGCCAGCTTCGAAACAAGTTCGGACCGAAACCCAATCAGATTCCGAAAGCCTTCCAACCTGGCGCACGTCGCGTTGCGGCATCGTAACGGCGAATAATCGGAAATAGCACGGCTGGTGAAGGCTCGCCTGTTTCCAATCCCGCAGCTCGCAGTCGGTGGGCGTGAGTTCCATTGGGCGGTGAGTAGTGATCAGGCCCACAATCAAGTCGGGTCCATATCGATGAT
>CAXSIG010000318.1:1690-6603 GCA_964237255.1 uncultured Bryobacteraceae bacterium | reverse complement strand
TTGCCCGGCCCGCCAAACAATTTTCCAAGAAACCCTCCAGTACTCTGAGGGGAATACGCTAGTCCGATTCGAGGAGAAAAATCGTGCTGGAAGGGATACAGCGGACGTCCACCCGGTTTGCTGGACAAGTCGAATTTCACCGGAGCTACTTGAGACTGCGGCAAACCTTGGTCGGCCAGAGCGCCGCGCTGCTCAAAGAAATCGCTTAGGGGCACCGAAGTGGTGGTTTGGATTCCATTTGCCTCATGAAGCGCGGGATTCAACGATACACGGAGGCCGCCGCTGACCGTTAATCCACGGGTAGCCTTCCAGGTGTCCTGAAGATACATTTCAAAGTTGTTGTCGATAAACTTACGCGCGATTCCCGCACCCTGCGGCAGTACATTTCCAGACTTGTCGTAGTTGTACAGAGCATTGCCCTGCGAAACAATTCCGAGCAAGTCCGTCATCAAGCGCGTATATAGGGTACTGTTTTTGGCATCGGCCACCAACAGATTGCTACCGGTGCCGGCGAGCCAGGAAGAATTCGCATACCCATTGCTGTAAGAGTTCGCAAAATTTAGCCGTGTCGCGCTGGTATAGCGATAATTGACGCCGAATGCAAGTGTGTGAGCTCCGTGATTCCAAGTGAAGTCGTCGGCCAGATTGTGGGTTGGAATGGTTGCTGAAAGAGGCTTTGTGGTGGGGTATAGAAAATCAATAGAACGGAGAGTGACAACCGGCGTGCTCTGGGCGCCAGTATCGTCGAACGACTGACGAGTCAGCCCATAACGCATGTTGCTGATCAGGTTAGAAGAAACAACCCAGGTATCGCCGACGGCAAAGCCCTTGGCATTCTCCAGGTGCGCCGAAGAATCCGGCTGCCCTGGAAATTGCGGAATCGTTGTGGTCGCGTGATCGTTCTGCAAATTGCCGCGGAAGAAAATTTGATTCTTGGAATTAAGAATGTAGTCTGCCCGCGTGATGTATGTGTTGTAGCGCAAGGGAGCACCGCTGTTAAAGCGGTAACCGGAAGTATTTAAACCATCGCCAACGGACGTGTCGTTTGGGGACGGGAACATCTGAAGATATTTCAGAACCGCTTGACTGGGTCCAATGTGAAGGGGATCGGCATCCGCAGCGATCTGCGCGGGTGTAAGCGTTCCTATTGAATTGTCCTTACGTATATACGTAAACGTACCTTGCCGGTACAGATTGTTCGGCACGATCCGGACCGCGCTGGATTGCGATCGATCTTGCCGCCCCTCGTAACTGCCAAAAAGGAATAGCTTGTCTTTCTTGATCGGTCCGCCAAGCGTGCCGCCGAAAACATTACGAATAAGCGCGGTTCGAGGAACACCGGAAGCGTTGTTGAAGAACGTATTGGCGCTGGTTAGAGTATTTCGATTGAACTCAAATGCGGATCCGTGCACCTGATTGGTACCGGACTTAGTGACCAGCGAGACCTGAGCGCCTGAGGACCGTCCCTGGTCAGCGCCGAAGTTCGAAGTGGTCACACGAAACTCCTGCACGGAATCGAGCGTTACGCGAAGCACAGACGTAAACGCGGTCCGATACTGCTGGTCATTTACATCGACGCCATCGAGTGTCACGTTTCCTTGATCGCTCTTGCCGCCATTGACCGCGCCGCTTCGATAGTCGTCTTTCCCGTTGTTGATATACACCACGCCGGGTTGCAGCGCGAGTAGCCCTACCGGATTGCGAGCCGCGAAGGGAAGTTCCACGATCGGTTTCTCACCGATGGCATTACCAATGGACGCATCCGTCGTGTTGACAAGAATGGATTCGGATGAGACTGCAACCGTCTCTGTAACGGATCCGATTTCAAATTTCAGGTTCACAGTCGCGGGCGAATTTACCTGGAGCTCGATGTTGTCCAGCAGAACGCTGCGGAAACCCGTCACCTTAGCTTTCAGCCGGTAATTACCGGGAGTAATCTGCAGAAACGAATACCGGCCCTGACTATCCGAGGTATCGGTTCGGTGCGCGTCGGTTTGCTTGTTTGTGATTTCGATTGCGACGTTGGGCAGAACGCCGCCGCTTGTATCGGTAGCAACCCCGGTCAAGCTGGTTGTATTTTGGGCGAAAGCGCCAACGGCATACGAGAATGCCAGTAGAACTGGCAGCGAAATAGTAAACTTCATGACTCCCCCTGAATCGAGTTTGGACGCTGGTTCGTCAAACGAGGCGAACGACTCAAACAGGGAGCAGCGTGTTACAGGTGATTGTCAGTGAACGCAGTTGTCTTGTCAAGCAAAGTGGTTATGTTACCTAGAGTAACATTTTAGAAGGATGTATCGCGTTGTCACAACAAAGTCTTTTGAGCGCGCTAGGGTTAAATTGCCTCGCAATTGGCAGAGGCGTATCATGGAGAAAATTCGCGAGATTGCCGCCAATTCTTATGTCTCCAATAATAATCTCACCAAGCTCCAGGGACGAGATGGGTACAGACTTCGAATAGGAAATTGGCGGGTCATTTATGAGTTGCAGGATGACCGTCTGATCATGCTGGTTTTGGATGTGGGTTCCCGAGGAGGAACTTATTAGATGCGAATCGAAAAGATTGTACGCCAGGGCCGAGAATTCGGTGTCTTGCCGATCGCCAAACTGGCGAAGCTCATGAGAGACTCCGAAATGCTCGCGGACATAAAAGCTTACGACCGGGCAAAAGCACTTCTGGAACGCGATGAAGAAGAACTGATCCCTCTTGAAATCACCGAGCGTCGTCTTGCCGGCGAAAGTATGATTAAAGTCTGGCGAGAGTATCGTGGCTTTACTCAGGAAACCCTTTCGGCTGCTTCCAACGTATCTCGTCCGATGATCGCCGCCATGGAGGCGGGACACAAGAAAGGCGGCATTTCGACCTTGAAAAAATTAGCTGCCACGCTTCGGGTTGATTTAGAGACTTTGGCCTGAACTCGCTCTAAATTTGTTATCCTTCCCTTCTCCACCCCGTTGTGGCTTCACCCTCAGGAAAAAAGCCATGAGCCTTTCAATTACACGATTTTTTACCCTTGCGTCCCTAGTAGCGATACCGTTGGTCGCACAGTCCGGCTTGGAACGCCGGGACGGCTTCATCCCGATGCTTTGGGATGCCGATCAAGGCCGCCTCTTCTTTGAGCTGAGTCGCTTCGATCAAGACATTCTTTACTTCACCTCTGTCGCCAAAGGCAGCGGCTCCGGTAGCGTTGGACTGGAGTGGGCCGGTGGCGGCGAAGGCGGCGTCATTCAGTTTCAGCGGGTCGGTCCCAAGGTGATGGTGGTAGAGAAGAACCTGCGATTTCGACCCGGCACAGGTGGTCCCGGCATCGCTAAAGGAATCGATGCATCGTTCCCGGACTCGGTGATTGCAACGCTTCCCATCATCCGTAGCGACGCCGGCAAAATTATTGTCGACGCTACGCCGCTAGTAGTCCGCGATTCAGCGGGCTTTGCTGCTGCCAGCGCGGGTGGACGCGGCGGCGGACGTGCCGGCCCTCAGGCGCTCGAGTTGGTCGCAGGTACTACATGGCGCTTCGATCCAGCGCGTAGCTCTATTTATCTTCCGCATACCAAGGGCTTTCCAAAAAACAGCGAGGTGGAGGTTACCGCAACCTACGAGGCACTCACAGGCAGTGTTCGCACCGCGCCCGATGCCCGAGTGCTCACCGGACGTCTGCATTACAGTTTTGTCGAACCGCCTACCGGGTATAAACCACGCGAAGCCGATCTGCGTATCGGTGTTCAGGGAATTCGCTTCGTGGATTACTCCCTGCCTCCGACATCGAGCAACGTAGTGGAATGGGTCCGGCGCCATCGTCTGGAGAAGAAAGACCCGAGCGCGGCTCTTAGCGAACCGAAACAGCGCATTGTCTACTATTTGGATGCCGCTGTCCCGGAGCCTACACGCTCCGCCATGAAGGACGGGTTTCTCTGGTGGAATAAAGCCTTCGAAGCCGCCGGATTCAAGAACGCTCTCGAGATTCGCGACACTCCGGCCGACATGGACCCTATGGACGTCCGATACAACCAGATTTACTGGGTGGATCGCGATGAGCGCGGCTATTCCACCGGCGGCGGTCTCACGGATCCTCGCACTGGCGAAATTCTTGCCGCTCGCGTTCGCCTGGAATCCGATCGCGTACGCACGGTTAGCCGTTTTTGGCAAACTTATGAGCCGCCTACCGGTAATGAATTTTTTGATGTCGGCCTCCCTCCGTACTCCACGCCCGAAACCGAACAGCAACTTGTGCTGCTCCGACAAGCCCTCCTTACAGCGCATGAGACCGGCCACACTCTCGGTTTCGACCACAACTTCACGTCCAGCATGAATGGCCGCGCGTCCGTAATGGAATACCCTTCGCCGCGAATCAAGATCGTGAACGGCAAAATCGACCTGACAGACGCGTATCAGAAGGAGATTGGGGCGTACGACATTATGACCGTGCGTTACGCCTACACCGAATTCGCGCCCGGGAAGGAGAAAGCCGGCCTGGAGAACATCATTGCCGACATGCGCAAACAGGGGCTTACCTTCACTCCCGCGACGGATCCGCGCTGGAATCGCTATGACGCCGGTCCCGATACGGCCGAATATATGCGCCAAGCCTCTGCGCAGCGCAAGATTCTGCTGGCCAACTACGGACCCGCGGTGCTTAAGCAGGGCGAACCCTACGGCAACCTGCGCGGCATCCGCCTGTGGATGACTTACTTGCATCACCGGTGGTCAATCGATAGCGGCGTTCGTTATGTAGGTGGGATGTATACGAATTTTGCAGTAAAAGGCGATTCGGTACCGCCGACGCTAATTGTCCCAGCAGCGAAGCAGCGCGAGATCCTGGGACTGCTCCTTGAGGATGTCGATCCGGCTAACCTAGCCATTCCCGAACCACTGCTCGCGAGCCTTACCGTAGCCGTGGATCGCAGCGTGACGT
>CAXSIG010000318.1:0-1616 GCA_964237255.1 uncultured Bryobacteraceae bacterium | reverse complement strand
AGTTGCCGGCCTGGTTTTCGATCAGCTTTTCGAACCCGAGACCGCTGCCAGACAGATTGGCTTTGCCGACCGTCAGCCGAATGCGCTGACATTGCCCGAAACAATCGACGCATGTGCCAAAAAGGTGTTCGGTGCGCCTGCTTCCGGAGGCATGCTTCGCTCCATGCAGCGTCAAACACAGCGCGTCTTTGTGGATGCAGTCATGACTCTTGGTGCGAGTCCCACGGCTACTCCCGATGTCAGGGCCGTTGTCATGGCCTCGGTAGCTTCGATCAAAAGTCAGGTTGCCGGATTGAAAGACAGCGACCCGGTGAACGAAGCCAGCCTTCGCCAGATCGAACGCGATTTAACGCGTTACGCGCAGAACCCGACCATGCCAAAGAAGTCCTCGGCCACGCCTCCCATCATGGCGCCGATTTAAAGCGCTTCGATTCTTAGCCACAATTAACATGGGGCGTATGTGTTCGCGAAGTCGTCTTAGTTGCGATTCGTTGTGGCTAAGGAGTTTATGCCCCAAACCGAGTCTGTGTTCTCACTGCAATCCAGTGCCAGTTTAGAACCGATGTCCTCATAAGTGCCAAGGCCAGAGTTCCTTAGATTTTCAGGCTCGGTCAGAACCCCAAGAACAAAGACTCGATCCGCAAGTTATGGGTTTATCTCATTCTTCGCTATCGCGAGCCTATTTTGATCCTTGTCCAAATCCGTAAGCAAAACCATAAGCCGAAGCGGATGTTTACGCATTTCGCAGCGAAATCGGATCTGAAAGAGGTAAGAGCGTGAAGCCATCTCCGGCCCGGTGGCAGCACCTGCATTTTGCATTGAGTTAGCCAATCAAGCTCCTCTAAGAATCCGTTGGCAATTTGACGATTCGCATTGTCCTTCAGTGCTGGGCAAAAACCTTTCCAATGAATGGGTGGGCATGATGTGGTCGAGTTGTTTTTCGTCCGCTAGATGCTTAGCGCTGCGAAACGTTTCAATGGGCGTTTTCCCGAAGCAGTATTTTCCGGAACGTGACCGGTTCTCATCATAATTCGTGATCCATGAGTCTATATAGCCTTCCATCTGTTCCAAGCTGGTATACAGCCGTGTCAGATCAAATTGAGACTACTACACGTAAGCTGTTGGGCTGAGCGGGTTGGTCACACATTTGAGTAACGCTATTGAGAGATCGTTCGGTAAAGCCAAAACATCCATCCGCAAGATCACGTTGGTCGAATCTTCCACAGCCAGTTGGATGAATGGAATGCCGTTGCTGGGATTGTTCAGGCAGTCTTGCAGTGTAGCGTTGATGTCGTCAACTGTCCAATTGCTTCGGGACTCGCTCATAAGGATGAACGGCATATCGTGCCACGCGCCGTTTTTCCATCGGAATAATACCTGCAGAAGTACATCGCTAACCGACGATCTAAGGGACTTCCGTTCTTCGTCCCATCGCTGCAAATCGACCGGTTTCCAGGCCCGCTTCTCCGTTGTAAGAAAGGCTGGAGCATCATAGTGCAGCTTCGAACCTTTGCGCAAAGCGGCATCTGGGTACTGTTCGCCGACCCTAAACTGGTGCATTACGCGCCTTTCTACCTGGTATTTGCCACTCGCGCGCGCCGGACTTCATAACTTTG
>CAXSIG010000317.1:0-6604 GCA_964237255.1 uncultured Bryobacteraceae bacterium | reverse complement strand
GTGCCTTTCTCCGGACGGCAGTTTCTGGTATCTCACCGCCCGAAATGATACGAATTCCAGCGGCGGGAACGAAACGATTCTTGTTTTGAATATCGCGACATTATCGCTTCATTCTGTTATTACTCCGAACCGGCCGTTCTGGGCATTGGCAATCAGTCTCGACGGCAAACGGCTTTATTTCAGCGAGGAGGAGCCGGGGATGATCTACGTACTTGACGCGCTAAGTGGACAGGAAATCAGGACTTTAGGTAGACGCTCCATACCGGGTACCGTCCGGAAAGGCCCCTCGTTCTTCGTTATTTCCCGTTAGACGCCAAGTATTCGCCTTAACATTATTTTACATTCCATACAGAAAATCCTCTATAGGATTTTGCTTACTCAGCCGATACGATCTGTAAGAACCCCACATGAAATCTGGCTTGATTTTTGTCGCTCTCCTTGCGAGTGTCACGGTTACCGCTGCACCGCGAAATCGGATTACTCAGGTTGTAGACTCCACGCAAACAACTCGTTTGCATCACCGCGTGCGTCCCGAAGTTACCGCAACGAATGACGCTGGAGCCGTAGACCCGTCGATGGTGATCGATGCGGTGACGCTGGTAATGCCGCCATCCGCCGAGCAACAGATGCAACTGGATGCGTTTCTCGAAGCGCAGCGAGATCCTTCCTCGGCCGATTATCATCATTGGCTGACGCCGGAAGAATTCGGCGATCGGTTTGGAACGAGCGAAAATGACGCGAACGTTATCGCCGCATGGGTGCGGTCGGTCGGGATGACAGTGACTGAGGTTGCGCGGGGTCGAAATTTTATTGTTGTTAGTGGAACGGCAGACCGGGTTTCGGCTGCGTTCCTGACGAGTATCCATCACTATGAGGCGAACGGAAAGCGTCACTTTGCAAACCGCACTGCGCCGGCGCTCCCCACTGCCATTGCGAATGTGGTGACGGAGATCCGCGGACTGGACGATTTTCGTCCGGAACCGATGCATTTAAAGATTAATTCTTTGCCGCCCAACTTCACCACCGGTTCGGGTTCGCATTACATAGCGCCGGACGATCTTTTCACGATTTACAACATTGCAGGGTTATACGCATCGGGCATTGACGGCACGGGGCAAAAAATCGCTGTGCTTGGCCAAACGGACATCAGTTTGTCCGACATTCAGGCTTTCCGCGCCAAGTTCAATCTGCCAGCTAACGATCCTCAGATTGTGCTCGTCGGCAAGGACCCCGGTGTCGTCAAGAACGATCAACCGGAAGCCCATCTCGATATTCAATGGGCCGGAGCTGTGGCACGGAACGCGACCATTCTGTACGTGAATTCAACCAACGTGTTTACGTCTGCGCAGTATGCAATTAATCAGAATCTTGCGCCCGTTATCAGCCTGAGTTATGGCGGATGCGAACAGCAGAATTCGTCTTCGATGCGCTCACTCGCTCAACAAGCGAATGCACAAGGAATCACCTGGATTGCATCTTCGGGCGACTCGGGCGCGGCGGGCTGCGACGATCCGAAAGCTAAGGTGGCGGTAAAAGGACTGGGAGTGAATATTCCCGCCAGCATCCCCGAAGTGACTGCGATTGGCGGCTCCGAATTTGCCGAGGGGGCGGGAACATTTTGGGCTACCACGACGAATGCCAACGGATCGTCAGCACTGTCCTATATCCCGGAAACAGCTTGGAACGACACGACGGGTGACAGCGTTCTCACTGGTAGTGGCGGCGGGGTCAGCAAATATTACACGAAGCCTTCGTGGCAATCCGGTACCGGTGTTCCCAATGATGGAATGAGAGATGTTCCCGACCTGTCCTTCACCGCGTCACCTAGCCACGATGGCTATCTGTTTTACACCGGGGGATCGCTTCAAGCGGTTGGCGGCACATCGGTGCCGACTCCGATGTTTGCCGGCGTGGTCGCGTTGCTGAACCAGAATCTTGTGAAGAAAGGGATCTTGGCGAAAGCCGGGCTTGGCAATATCAATCCTAACCTCTATCAATTGGCGCAAAGCGGTTCGGGTGTTTTTCATGACATCACTTCGGGCAGCAACATCGTGCCGTGCACGGTCGGAACTCCCAACTGCACGACAGGATCGCTGGGCTACAGCGCCGGAATCGGCTATGACCTGGTAACTGGACTGGGATCCGCCGATATCGGCAAGTTAGTCACAAACTGGACCGGCGTGGTGTCCAGCGTAAGCACCACAACATCCGTCACCGCCAGCCCGGCTTCCTTTGCCCAAAATGCTTCGACGCAGATTTCAGCGACGGTGAAGCCCGCTAGCGGAACCGCTGTTCCCACGGGTACGGTAACCTTTACCAGCGGTACCAAGACATTGGCCACTGCTTCTTTAGCGGCTTCGGGCACGGGTGCTGTCGCAACGACAACGGTTGCCGGTTCCTCTCTCACACTCGGCGCGAATACGGTTACCGCCACTTACAGCGGCAACACGTCATTCACCGGTTCAACGGGTTCGGCGAATGTCACGGTAACTGCCTCTACTCAGAATTCCAACGTAACCGCAGCGGTAAACCCGAACCCCGTTGTGGAAGCAAACAACTCCTGGACGTTCACCATCATTCTGACAGAAACCGCCGGAGTGGCGACCACCTTGACGGACTTCTCCTTCAACGGCACAAGCTACGCATCCCAGATCAAGAGTTTCTTCGGGACGAATCAGATTGCAGCTAAGGGAACCATCTCCGCGCAATTGCGGGTCAGTGGACTGCGCCCGCCAGTGAACGTGCCGTTTGGTTTCGCAGGAAGCGATGCAAGCGGACGAACTTGGACCGCTTCTCTTTCAGTGCCGTTCAACGGACCGGCAACGGGCGGGAAGTAACTAATCGCCAGCTTGCCAAAAGCTTCGGTTGGCGAAGCGGTACAACGCGCCTTTCGTATACTCGAACGTCTCGCTGGATCCTTCGTAGTGGTGGTACATCGGGTAGGTGTTGTTTGGACAATAATGCGCAACCAGGCTTTTGCGGGTTTTCGCCGGATCGTCAACGGGACCGCCCCCATGAGCTAAATCCGCACTCCAGATGAGCGTATCGCCCTTGTTTGCCAGAAACTTGCGTTGGCCTTTAGGATTTTCAGCGCCATGCCGATTTAAGTGCTCATAAAATTGCGTATGCTCCGGCACTCCCGGCGCGATCCACTTATACTGCCCTTCGAATAAATATTCGGGGTACTTCTGGCTCTCCGGATAGTAAATCAACTCCCCACTGCCTGGCTGAATATCTTCGAGCGCGGTCCAGGAAGCCGCAAACTCCATGGGAGAACTAACGCGCACAAACGCCGTATCGCGATGGACTGGCTGCTGCGATCCATTGTAGAAATACAGACTCTGGAACGCGACCGGGGGGCGGCTGAAGACAAGTTGGAGAAACCGGATGGTCGCCGGCGAGAAGATTACTTCGCGCGCCGAGGGCAGGAATGAATAGAGGTCCAGGAGTTTCAGCATCTTACCTTGCGCCGCCCCATCGCCGGGTGCAAGGCGTCTCACGGTGGACCGTCCCTTTTCCATACAGTCAACCCAGGCTGCCTCATTACCCTCCGCGGTAAGCTTCGCGATGTCGCTTTGGAGTTGATCGATGACATAGTGAGCCACCGCGCCGCGCAGGATTACATAGCCGTTTTCAATGAAACCGGTAAGTAGAGCGGCTTCGTGTTCCGTGATTTCTCCCAAGGCCAATTTGCCTGCCACGATATCGGGAGCATTCGAAAGATCGGTCCAGCAACCCCCGAACTTACTGCGAAAAGAGGGAGTATGAATCGGATGGCGATAGGCATCGAATGCGACTCCTGGAAACATTAAAAATTGACCTCCGGCTTCATAGCTCGTAGTTGCGCCCGGTATTGAGCGCTTGGCTTAATTTCGAGAATCTCCAGACCGGCGTTCAAAACGAAGGATCGCAACTCCGGCTCGGAGTACATACGTGTGAATATTCCGTCGCCGTCGAGTGTCGCGTATGAGCTTGTCATTCCCGGCTCAGGGCATAAAAAATCGAGCACCGCCACGCCTCCCGGTTGTAACTCCCGGTAAACGCGAGCAAGTGTGCCTGCAACGGATGGAAAACAATGCTCACAAATGCCTGGACCGAAAACAAGTTCGCCCTCGCTTGAAATAGCCGGCAGTTCCACCTCAGCGCCGGGCCGGGTTGCCGGTTCCAGAACAATGGAGCCGACTCCGTTCTCGATGACTTGATCCGTACCGGATACGAAGACTTCCACGGAGTTTAGTCCCAGCTTCAGGCTTTCAAATGGATTAAACGAAAATCGATAGTGGGATGGCTCGGATTGGACACTCGAGACGGTTGCAGCCAATCGTCGATTTACAACGACGTCCACCAGCGGCGCAAACCTCGCGGGTGTATCGCGAACTAGCCATCCGCGGATCCCGAATTGCCCCACTTCCTCCACCATTCCCGTAATCGGCATCGTTCGTGGCTAGCCTTTCACGAAGGGCTTGGAAAGCGCGCGCAGAGGGGCTGTAATTTTCCAGGAGAGAGACTGTTGCATCTCGTGTAATCGGGATTGGTAACTGGAGAGCGCCGCCTCCAAAGCACTGATATGGCTTATTTCTGCCGCGCCTAGGGGCCTTGTCGCTATATCGCGCGCTTTGGTGAGTTGCGCCTCCAATTCACGCACTTTGGTGGAGCGCTGAGCCAAATCGGAGCGAAGCTGTTTAGCCGTCTGATCTTGCGCTTTCAACAGTAGCTGCAGCCTCCCGAGTTCGTCTCCGCCGGTCTCCACCTAAATAGTGTACGCTGGGCCTCTTGCGCCATAATCGGTAGCGTTCATGCCGATTCGTGCGAAACGCCTGATCCGCAAAATGCGGGGCGGAGCACAAGCTCACTTGCTCGAAACGGAAGATGGCTGCTTCTATGTCGTCAAGTTCACGGGCAACCCTCAGCACCGGCGGGTGCTGGTGAATGAATGGATTGCTTCGGTGGTGCTCAAATATCTGCAAATCGCCTCGCCGGACGTGTCGCTGATCGAGCTTACCAGCGATTTTCTTCGCGATAATCCCGAAGTCTTTCTTCGTATGGGGCAGCGTCAAATTGCCGTCGAACCGGGCTGGCACTTCGGTTCACGCTATCCCGGCGATCCGGCTTTGACGTCGGTTTACGATTTTGTACCGGATGCACTGCTGGCTCAGATTCACAACTTGCAGGATTTTACCGGCTGCTTTGTTTTCGATAAGTGGACCTGCAATGCCGACGGACGGCAATCCGTTTTCTACCGTGCCGAAACGAAGACTTTGGGCGCCGGTTCCTCGTCGCGAAGAAGAGGGTTTCGTGCCATGATGATTGACCACGGATTCGTTTTCAACGGCCCGCACTGGGACTTTCCGGATTCGCCGGTACAAGGGATCTATCCCCGAAAGGCCGTCTACGATCACATCAAGTCGCTCGACAGCTTCCAGCCCTGGCTGGACCGGGTACGGTATTTTCCGGAACAAGTAATCGATCAGGCAATGCGACAGATACCTCCGCAGTGGATTGAGGGGGAAGACGTTCAATTGGAGCAGATGCTAGAGAAGCTGATGCGCCGCTGTCGGAACATCGCGGATTTGGTCACCGACACGCGGACCGCTAAAGCGAACCCATTCGCAAACTGGAAATGATCTTCTCCGCCATAAACGACGCCGTACGAGGGGTGAGAAGAATGCCATTGCGGAAGTGTCCGTAAGCCAGAAAGATAGGAGTGCCTTCCACCTGCCGCATTTGAGGCGCTCCGGAGCGAGTCGCCGGTCGGAACCCGATCCACTCCGCCACGCGGGAAACTCCCCGTAGCGTGGGCAGCAGAACGCGGGCTCGCTGTTCGATGTCGTCGAAAAGAGTGGGATCGGGCTCGCGATTGAACCCCGTCTGCTCCATGGTGCTCCCCGCGATTACCGTTCCATCGGAGCGTTCCAAAAGATAAGTGTTGTCGTCGCGCAAGATCGGTCCGGGAAGAGCATTCACGGGAGCGAATGAGATGAGATGGCCGCGAATCGGGAACGCTGGTTCCACTTCAACGGCTACACCGTCGACCTGCAAACGGATCTCGCTGCTCCAGGCTCCCGCCGCCAGCACAGCTGCGCGGGCAGGTTCTGGCGTCACGACGCGTCCTGCTTGCGCCTGAATTGCTTGCACCTGTGAACCTTCCCGAAACACAACTCCGCTTCGTTCGCAAGCCCGCCGGAGCGCCAGGAGCAGATCACGAGGATTAACTGCCGCATCGTCCGGGTAGAACATCGTCCGTGGGCCCATAGCTTCTGACGCAATTCCCCACTGACGTTGGAGAACCGCGCGCTGCTGCAGCGCGTCCCATTCCCCATCGGTATGAGCAAATTCCAGCGCGCCACAAGCGCGGTAATCGATGGGAATCCCGGATGCATTGCGCAACTCCCGAACAAACTCCGGGTAAAGCTGCAAGCTTTCCAGAGCAAGATCGCTCCACCAAGTGCGTTCTTCCAGTTCGCCTCCGGGCGCCAACATTCCGGCTCCCGCCCAACTCGCTTCCCGGCCTACCGACCCCGAGTCCCACACGGCTACGGATACCCCGGCCTGCCGCAAACGCCATGCTAGGGAAAGCCCGATAAGACCGCCGCCGACGATCGCT
>CAXSIG010000316.1:0-6614 GCA_964237255.1 uncultured Bryobacteraceae bacterium | reverse complement strand
GACCACCACCCAAAGCTTGGCCGCCGGCCGCAGTTTCTCTTCTTTTTCCCAACGGAAAAGCTTGGTCGCGACGAACATTCCGACGAACGCGGTCACGAGCAGGGCGACGACCGATAGCCAATTTTGCGCCACACTTTCGCCGCGCTGCAGAATGCCGCCGATGCCGGTGACGAGATAGGTCGCCGGGATAAATTGCGTAACGATTTGCAGCCAACTTGGGAAGAAAACGATCGGAATGGTCGCGCCGCTCAAGAAGAGCATGCCCATGTAAATCGGCTGGATGAGCAGCATCGTTTCCTGAGTTGAATTGACCACTGCGGCGATGATCAAACCGACCGAGCGCAAGGCGAGCGAGCCGAGGCAAACGAAGATGAAAAACGCGAGCAGATTCGGCGGCATATGCATGCCGTAGAGCACTTTCGCCAGGAAGAGAGTCACGATCACGCTCGGCAAATAAAGAATCAGCCCGGTGATCATCGAAGCCATCAAAAGCGGCACCGGCGTAATCGGGGTTACTTTGTAGCGACGCAAAACGTCGGCCTCCCGCTCCTGCACCGCGCGCATGCCCGCGCCGAAAAGGCCGTTCCCGAGAATGCCGATCGTCGTCACCATCGTCATCACTTGCAGGACGACGCTGCCTTGGTTCGCGCCGTACATCTGGCCGAAGGCGAAGAAGAAAACGAGCGGGAAGAAGTAATTGAAAACCAGGACCGACTTGTTCCGAAGCGCGAGTTTCAGGTCGATGACGAAGAGCGCGAGAAAAGCTTTCATTGGCGATTAATTGGAACGATTAGGTCGCGGCGCGTCCATATTCAGAAGCATGGTGAGCGCATTGTGCCACGAAATTTCACGCCGCCAAGCGCGGCAGCGTGACGCGAGCGGATATGAGGAATCTTCCCGCATTCGTGTGGCGCGAGCTTCCCAGCTTGCGCGACTAGATTCGGCGGGAGATGCAAAGCGTCCAAAGATATGGAACAGAATCGACAGAATAAATTCAGAATGAAGGACAAGAGCTGCCAGTCGGCCAGCGCCTCCTCATCCTGAAAACTGCCGTCTAAACTCCCTCGAGTTCTCTCAACCTGTGGCGCGAGCTTCCAGCTTGCGCGTTTCTTCGATTACACAACCCGCGGATGGGGCGCCAAGAGGACTAGCTTCTAAAAGTTGGAGGCGAACGCGAATGAATCTTCGACACTTCGCCGTTACTAGTCACCAAGCCCAGGTGTTCATCTGAACTCTTGGCCTCCGCCATGATCGCCCGGCTCACCGACTGGCATGCAAAACGCTCGCTAAATCTAATGAAACTTTCGGGCCGCGCACTCTTGCTCCTTCTCATCGTGACTGCATCGGAGACGCCAGCAGCCGGTCCGCCGGTGCCTCCGTCCCGCCAGCTAAGGCCTTGTCCGATTTTCTGCCGTCGTCCGACTCTTTGGCCGAATACCCTGTCGGTTCCCCGATTCCAACAGACCTTAAGATACCATCCGAGCGCCAGTTCTGTGATCTTTACGAAAAGTGGGGGAATAGAGTCATAGTCGGCCACTACCAGCAATTGCATCCAGGGGAGAAGAAGGTCGCTAGATTCCTCGTCGAATCCTTCGGATATCTTGGTGGCCTAACCCAACAGGCAACCTATGACTTCAACGCGCACGCCGAGGTGCTGGAACAAAGTGGCGTTCAGGACCCTGCCTTTTTCCTGATGGCAGGCCTCCTGCGTCTTGATGTGGCGAGCAAGGAACGCTTGTTAAGCGCGGCGATTTCGGGGTTTGAAAAGGGGGATTATTCACCGTTCCTACTTTTTCTCTCCGCTGCTAATCTTTCCAAAAGCTTGGCGGACCGCCGGGCTGACCCTCAGCTAATCGCGGCGAACGATCAGATCGCCTTGCGAGCGCTCGAAAAAGGGCTCGATCCCGAGATTCCAAAAGGAAGAATTCCCTGCGCTCCGGTGGCGGCTGTGGTCGGGTTCGGCCGTAAGCTTATTTCGGCACCACGGTACCAGCATCAATCGGATTATCTCTAAAGCCGATAGCCTTCCGGAATGGATTAAAGAGTTTATCGAAGGGCGGGTATTCCTAGTTGCGGCTTGGGCCGCGCGAGGAAACGGCTGGGCGGAAGAGGTAACGTCCGAAGGAGCCGTGGGATTCAGGCAGAATCTCCGACTAGCCGGCCAACATTTCACCAAAGCATTCGAGTTGAATCCTGGGGATCCAAATGCCGCGGCTTGTATGATTGAAGTTACGATGGGCGAAAGCGGAAACAAACCTGCCATGCGCAGTTGGTTCGATCGAGCTGTTGCGGCACAAGTGGATTTCCAAGGTGCCTACAACGCTTTTATTTTGGCACTAAGGCCGCGTTGGACCGGCAGCCATACCGAAATGCTCCTCTTCGCGGATGAGTGCGTGCAAAGCGATCGCTTCGATACTCTCGTTCCTTCGAACTATCTGAAAATCGTCCGCGAGATCGCTTCGGAAGAACCGGATCGTGAGGCCATTTATAAGAATCCCGCCATATATCGGACCTTAAATATGTCCTCGAAAAATATCTTCAATCAGAAGACATGCCATTTTCACGGACCTACGCTCACACACTAGCCGCGATTTTGGACTACAAGAATGGAAATTTGGCGGGCGCGAAAGCGCACTTCGCGGCGTTAAATTTTCAACCCGACTCCGCAACTGATCTGGCTCTTCTAGGAGACCTTCCCGCCGCCCCCCAATCGGAAGGCCTATAAAAACTCCCTTGCTCATAACCTAGAGATTCGCAGGAGCCTGCCTTTCGGCTGCGACCGGTTCGTCCGCTAGAGGCTCTTCCCTTCGGCTTCTCTCTCCGCGATGCGAGCTTTCACCATCTTCCGCACCAGCGCATCGGGCAGGGGATCACTCGCGAGAAAGCGGATCGTGCCCTTGCTCAAGTCATAACCCTCGAGCTCCTTCTCATAAGCCTGAGTCGTCGAACCGAGATAGAAGGAGCAATGCCTGGCCGTCGCGGCGAAACCAACAAGGAACTTCCCCTGCAAACGAAAAGCAGGTATGCCATAACTGATGCATTCCTCAGCCTCCGGCGCGGTCGCGCGAATGGCTTTCCGAAGCTTCTCCAAAGCCGCTCGTTTATCCGCGCTCAAAGCCGAGAGATAATCGTCCACCGTCTTCGGCTTCTTCGGTTTCGAGGTCGACTTTGGCTTACGCGTCATCGCTGCGAACGTATTATCTCACTTTGGCACGAGCATGCAAAATCCGCATCTACAACTGTGGCGCGAGCTTCCCAGCTTGCGCGGTAAGTGAGTTACGCAAGCTGGGAAGCTCGCGCCACAAAAAGGAGAGAGCCTTCTATTGCCTGCGTTCTTGTGCAAATCACGGCAGCTCATTTAACTAACAAACCAGGTGCACACGGCGTCGCCACCACTCTAGCCAAGTTTTCATTTTCTTGCCAAGAATTATGGAAGGTACGGTCAATGTTTAAGCCGGAAGCCGTTAGGCAGAAAAATGCAATATTTTGCTTGTCTTTTTCTCCACCTGGGAAGCTGATGTGACTTAACAAACCATCTCTCCTATGAAAAGACACAGTCTCTCTTCTCTCGTTGGAATCAAAGTTCAGTCGGCCACGGCGGCGGTTTTCTTGTTGGGAATTTTGCTGCTTCCTGCGACGACGCATGCGCTGACCTACAACGTCAGTGCGGACAACTTCAATGCCACCTATTTCGGAGCCGGCCGGGGCGGTTGGTTCACTGGCAACACGTCCCTGCCCCAAGGAACAACTATCGGGCCGTCCCCATTATTCATCGACGTCTTTTTGTCTCATCTCTTAAAGGCAGATGGAGACCTCAGTTTCGGGATGGGCGGATTCAACCCGGTGGTCGCCAACGGTGAGGTAGCCTTCACCTTTTCGCTGCAGTTATTCTTGAACGGAGTTGCTGTCACCCCAGCCTCCGGACTCACTACTACCAACAACTTTGGCTTTTCCGTTGACAATATTGCGACCTCCTATGGCGATTCTGGCACAGCCGGAAAAAATTTTAACGAAGTTCAGATCATGGTGACCTCCCCAACGACTCGGGGGGTTACCTATTTCAACACCGCAGTGGGGGTTCCTGAACCCGGCGTTACCTCTCTGATTTCGGTCGGGGTGCTTGGGTTGCTGGCAGCAGTCTATCGTAGGCGCCGCAAGGCGGCGGACGGCCCTCCGGCCACCCTGTAAGATTCCTAGTCGTGCGCGGATATCTTACCCTGCCAAAAGCGCGCAAATCTGCATCTACAACTGTGGCGCGAGCTTCCCAGCTTGCGCGATAACCGAGTTACGCAAGCTGGGAAGCTCGCGCCACAAAAGGAGCGCGTCCCCAGCGAGCGGCGGCGGCCTCCCCGGCACTTCATTCTTTCATTACGCTTAGGCAAAACTAAGTCGAGTCGAAATAATGTTATAGGCGCGGGCGATCCCGCTTCCCAACGCTAGCCGAACGCGCGGCAAGAGAAAATGAGTCTTGCCAAAAAGCCGACCAAGAACTTGCATGAGATCATGCATTTCAAGTTAATCTGTTTCGCGCTGCTTTGCTTAAGCTCCATTAGCGGATTGGCCGCGGAGCAATTACCTGAGACGCGCCCCGCCTTGCTCGGAGAGGGGCCGAAATCACTCGTTAATCTGATCGATACCAACCGGCTGATGCAGCGGGGACAGAAAGACGCCGCCATTCATTTTAGTTGTTCCGTCGGGCCCAGCGGGGATGCCTATGCCCCCGTGACCTACGGCCGCTCGCCGGACTCGCTCGCCCTGGCTAACGAGTTCATTGCGGAATGCCGTCGGGCCACGTTTCTCCCGGCCGTCTTTCACTCCAAGCCAATATCCTCGATGATCGAAGGGACGATCATCTATGGTATCGTTGGGAATAAACCTCACCTGAGAATATTTCTGAATCAGGAGCCCGAGCATCTTAAGAGCGGAGACGACTTCATTGCGCCACAACTCGTTAGCTCCTGGGGAGACGAATTCCGGGGGTTCAAACCGCCGCCGGCCGCTGGGCGACATTCCGCCAACCTTAGGATGCAGTTAGACTTCGATAATACCGGGAAGCTTTTACATTCCAGGGTTACCTTCGATTCCACCCCTGGGATGGGATTCGAGGCAGAAATCATGAAAGAGATCGGTAAGGCGCATTTTCTCCCCGGCTACTTCCGTGGCACTCCCACAGCCTGTTCCGTCAACTGGGTCGTGATCTTCAGCGGAGCTGGCCACGGCTCCTATTGGAACCCGGGCTGACGCGTCGGAGTGGACGAGCCGCTCTCGACGGTGCGACATGCTCTCATCCGCGATGAGAAACACCGTCCGCCCGCCGGCGGGAGAAACCGGCGGACGATTCGCAGCAGCCGGAGTGGGCTCCAGCTCTGGTTAGCTACTGGGAGGCCGAGTGCCGGCTGCCGTTGGTGCGCCCATTGCTCGCTTCACTTCGGCATTTTTCTACGTATGCTTACGTGCGTTCACGCAATGCGGTCCTCTACCTCGACGATTTAGTCGGCGGTCCGTTAGTGGAGCCGTACTTCTCGTTCACTTCACCGGCGAAGTTTTCCTGAAGGCGTCTCAACTACCGGCGAAGGAGAGAAGATCGCTGAACAGCTGATCCCCGGACAAGTGAACTTGCACGATGTCACCTTCGCCAAATAGGTCTAACCAGGCGATGAAGCCAACCACTGGCCCGCACACGACCGAGTTTTCCATGACTTCAACCTCACATTCCGCTGCCACGCTCGGTCTCGGGTGGCGGTAGCTCACTTCATTCTCGTTAGACGGTAGCATCACACCATATGGCAGACGACGCTTCCATTAAGTCCCTTCTCGAGCGTTTGTGCGCATTGCAGGAGGAGCAGCTTACGCTGACGCGTCAGTCATTGGAGCGCCACGAAGGGCGAGTGCAACGTCAAGAGAAGTCGCAAGAGCTTTCGGAGCGACAGATCGCCTTGCACGAAGAGCACCAGAAAACCTACGATGAGCGGGCGGAGCGCCACAAGCGAGAGGTTCGCATCTGCGGTATCATCATGCTCGTGTTGCGGACTACCATCGCCATCGCAATTATCGTGCATTACTTTTTCTGATGCCGCATCAACCATCTAACCATACGATGGAGCGAACGGCGGACCGCCGTACGATCCACATTTGAGATCACTTCCACCCTTCCACTCCGAGCGACGCGCGTCCCCGTCCGCCGTCGCTCATCTTGCTCTCGTTAGACGCTATTATGAAAACACTCAAAGAAGCGGATTACATCAAGGCTTGGCTCATCTTTTTTTTCGTTGCAACAGTAGGTGGTGGAGTTCTCGGCGCCATTATTGGAGCATTTTTGGGCGGCGGCCTCTCGATTGCCGGATTCTCGCTTACGCAGATCAAGATTATTTGCGCCTTCGCTGGATTCTTGGTTGCGATACCAATTTCATATTTCACTTTCCGAACGGTGATAGCCAAGTTCTTACTGCCGAGGTTGCGTGAGGCGATTCAGCCGCCGTCAGCCTAACCAAGCGATGCAGCGAACCGCTGGCCGCTCCGCGTTCGAGCTCTCGATGACTTCCACACTGAACTTGCAGCCACGCGCGCCCTCGTCCGCCGTCGCTCATCTTGTTCTCGTTAGGCCTTCAGTAAGT
>CAXSIG010000315.1:3381-6626 GCA_964237255.1 uncultured Bryobacteraceae bacterium | reverse complement strand
CGACGACCTGCTGGAGCACGTGACGGCGGGTTTTCCGGAAGAAGAAACGGAGCCGGATGCGGGTGCGATCAAGGTGGCGATTATCGGGCGCCCGAATGTCGGGAAATCGACCTTACTGAATGCGCTGACGGAGACGGAACGCGCGATCGTTTCGCCCGTCGCCGGGACCACGCGCGATTCCGTGGACGAGCGGGTAACACGGAACGGCCAGGAGTATATTTTCGTCGATACGGCGGGCATCCGGCGTAAGGGCAAGACTCATGAGATGGCGGAAAAGTTGAGCGTCGTGATGGCTCGGCGGAACATCCGGATGGCGCATGTGGTGTTGCTGGTTCTGGATGCGGAACTGGGAGTTGTGGGATCCGATGCGACCATCGGCGGCTATGCGGATGAAGGCGGGCGGGCGCTGGTGATTTGCGTGAACAAATGGGACCTGATCGGGGAAGGGAAGAAGCGCGAGTTTGAGCGCAACCTGCGGGACGAATTGAAATTTCTGGAGTACGCCCCCGTATTGTTTTTGTCCGCGAAGAATTCGGAAGGCATTCCGGCGCTGCTAAAGACCGTGAAGCGCGTTTATGAATCGGCCAGCAAACGGGTGACGACGGGTGAGCTGAACCGGTTCGTGGAATCGCTGCATTTCGAAGAACGGAAGGTGTTGTACGTAACGCAGGCGTCAATTCGTCCTCCGCAGTTTATTTTCTTCACGGACGGGCAAGGGCCGCTGCATTTTTCCCATGAACGCTACCTGATCAATCAAATCCGGAAACGTTTTGGGTTTGAGGGAACGCCGGTAGTGCTGACCATCCGGGGGCGGGCGCCCAAGCGGGAGCGGCCGCGGGGAGTGCCGGCGAAGAAGAAGCGTACCGTTTTGAAGGACCGCGCCATCGAATAGAGTGTGAAACGAATTCCTTTGGTGTTGGCCATCGCGGCGTTCGCGATGGTGGCTCGGGCTCAGGATGTCGCCCGGATGATCGTGACGGTGGAGGGCCGGCACGGGAAAGACGCGCCTCCTATCGAAAAAGAGGACGTTACGATTCGTATAGGTAAAGAAACGGTGCACGCCTCGAATTGGCAACCTGCTAACGGAGCGTTGCAGTTGCTGGTGCTAATCGATGATGGCGCGGACACGGAGCTCGGCCTGCAATTTAGCGACGTCCGTAAGTTTATGCGCGCGCAGGCTGCGAACGTCGAAATCGGTGTGGGGTATATGCGGAATGGGACCTTGGTTAACGGTCACGCGTTCACATCCGATCACGACGCGGCTGCGAAAAGCCTGCGGTTGCCCATTGGAGAACCGGGAGCGGTCGCTAGCCCGTACACGGCACTTTCCGAAACTATCAAGGAGTGGGCGCCGTTTGCCGGGCGTCGCGAAGTGTTGATGATTTCAAGTGGGATCGATCCACTTTACTCAAGCTTCGATTTACAGGATCCCTACCTGGAAAAGGCGATTGACGAGGCACAGAAAGCGGGCATCGTGGTCCATTCCATTTACTATGCGGGAGCGGGCCGCGGGGGACGAAGCTACTATCGGGTGACCTCGGGCAGAGCTACCTATCGCGATTAGGCGACGATACGGGCGGCGAACCGTATTGGCAGGGAACGCAGAGCCCAATCTCATTCCGGCCTTACCTGGACGACTTGGCGAAACGATTAGCCAATCAGTATATTCTGACGTTTCCGCTGCCTACCGATGAAAAGAGCGGTTTGCAACGGGTCCATGTTCGGACCGAGAAAGAAGGGGCCGAGCTTACTGCCGCGACTCGAGTGAGTCCAAGCCGGGTGAGGGCGCCGACAGCTCCGTAATGTTCGTCTGGCGGTAACCGCCGCGGCTCTTCTCGAATAGCCAAATCGCGCCGAAGACAAGAAGCAAGATCGCCGGTAGAATTGCGACGTATCGGAAGCTGGTTTGGGCCGCAGCACCAAGGATAGAATCGAGACGTTCGCCGGTTAGGACGTTAAAAGCAGCATCGCCGCCGGCAAGTTCCACCTTTTTCGTATCGAAAATCAGACCCATCCGCGGAAGGACGAAATAAATAGAAAGCGTTCCGGCAGTCCCCATAAGCCCCATGAGCAAGGCACCGCCACGCGGAAAACGCTCAGACGCCGCTGCCAGCATGGTGGGCCAGAGATAACAAACTCCAGTACCCCAGACGGTCGCGGCAAGAAGACCGGTGATTGGCGAATTCGCCAAGCTGAGAGCGACTAGTCCCAGGCTGCCAAGCAGACACGAAACCCAAAGCAAGCCCACGGGGGAAAGCTTATGCGCGGCGGCTCCGGCGAAGTGCCGCATCACAAACATCAATCCGCTAACATAAACCAGCAGGACGATGCCGGGCATGTGGACAGTTCGGGTGAGAGCCAGGTCAACCCACTTACCGGGAGCAAGCTCCGTAGCGGCAGTGAGGAACATAGCGAGAAACCACACGATGAACATGGGTCGCCCAAGCTCGGCAAACATTTGCCCCGTCGTAATGCCGGACGCCTTTCGTTCAGTGGGTGGGAACTTAGTTCCGATCGCGACTACAAGGAAGATGGCAGCTGGAATCAAGACGACCGCCAGACGGCCTTGCCAGCCGATGTTCAACGCACCGAGGGCCAGGGAGCTTAGACCCCCAATGATTAAACCGCCCGGCCACCAAGCATGGAGAGCATTCAGGCGCTTCGTCTTTTCTTCGGGATAGAGAGTGACTGTTAAAGGGTTGATTACGGTTTCCACCAAACCCCACGCAATTCCGGTTGTAATCATGCAGCCGTAAAGCAGCCAATAGATGTTATTGCCTTGGACTAACGATCCGGCAAAAATTTTTGCAGTGGTTCCGGCAAGAAAACAAAGGCCGGAAAGAACAAGCAAACGCCCCATACCGAGGAAGTCGAGTAGCGGACTTCCGATCGCGATGGTGAAGGCAAAACCAAGAAACTCAACGCCAAGTACGGAGCCGATCATCTCAGCTGAGCGAAGACGGTCAATGGGATCGAAGAAAGTACCTTGCAGATCTTTCGCGACGGCTGTCTGGATTGCGGAACTCATTCCCGCCGTGGCGAGAGCCATTACGCTCAGGATAAAAATGCGGGACTTGTTGTAATCGGCGTGGCGGTCGAGACGGGTTGCGCCAATAGCGGCGGACGGGGTTGCCATTTGGAAACTGAGTATACTACGCGCGATACGCGTGTGCGCTCGATTGGACGGAAGACGCGGCGAGCATGGCGCGAATATCGGCCTCGGACGGGGCGATGTGGCGACGCGC
>CAXSIG010000315.1:0-3371 GCA_964237255.1 uncultured Bryobacteraceae bacterium | reverse complement strand
TACCAACTCCAACTGCGAACACGTTTCAGCGGAGCCAACTGGGACGGCTATCGTGATGTGACTCGCTCCCAGGCGTTTCAGCGATTCCGTTGCAGCACGCATCGTTAAACCGGTTGTCAGACCGTCATCCACGAGGATCACTGCTCGATTTGCAATTGGTTGGGCAGAGCGGGATAAACGGTACGCCTGCTCGCGACGAAGCAATTCCGCAGTTTCGCGTTGAATGGAATCGTCCAGGAAATCGGGCCCAGCTTGAAACGGCGCATCCACTTGGCAGATTTCGCCACTAGTAACGGTGCCTACGACAACGTCAGGCACGCCCGGGATGGTGATCTTGCGAACCAGGAACACGTCCAGAGCCAATCCGAATTTTGAGGAAATCTGCCGCGCCACAGGTACGCCGCCTCTCGGGAGAGCCAACACGAGAGTATCGGAAAAAACTGGATTGCGGCCAATTTCCTGGGCAACCGCAAGCCCAGCCTCAAATCGGTTGGTAAACACCTGAGATGAATGAGTGTTAATGGATCCAGCAATACTGTTCAACGTTCTAGAGCTAGTCACAGTAGTTTCGATGTCTAATCCTCATTATCGGATAAAGAAAAGTGATTGGGGTAATCAAAATCCCTTGTGAAGAGTGAGAATCCGAACCTAACTTTCGTATCGGGCTAAAGGAATTTGCGTAGCTGCCGATTGGTTCAGTAGCGACAATTGCATGGCGGCGCTCTCCTGGAAAGTTCGAATCTACATCGCGGCAATCTCGGCGCTTGCCGTGACGCTGTTGATTCGTTCGGTACCGCTCTGGGACTCATCGCAGAATTTTCGGTTCTGCCTGTATTTGGCCCTGGTGGTTGCAGCCGCGAACTTAAAAGTCCGGTTGCCGGGAATCACCGGGGCCATGTCGGTGACCTTTGTCTTTGTACTGATCAGCTTGCCAGTATTCGGGCTCCCTCAAGTAATATCGATTGGACTAGCAGGCGCTGGCGGAACCTTGCTGTTTCGGGCCAAATCTCGAAATTGGGTTAAGCTCGTTTTCAATCTTTCCAGCAGCGCTGTAGCGTCAGCGGCTTGCTTTGGAGTATTCCACTGGTCTTGGCTCCGGTCCCAAAACGACAGTCTGCCGATCCTACTCCTTTTCGCTTCGGCCGTACAGTTTGCCTTGAATACCGGATTTCTGTCGTTGATTATAGCGATGACGGAGCACAAGTTGGCTTGGCGGGTCTGGTACGACAACTTTTTCTGGACCGCTTCTCACAATCTGGTAGGCGCCGGGATGGCGGCTGTCTTCCATGTGGAAGAGAGGTACTTCGGGTGGGAAGCGACCGTATTGACTATCCCGGTAGTTTGGCTGGTTTACCGGTCCTATTCACTACATCTGGAGCGCCTGGAATCGGCCCGGAAGCACGCGCAGGAAATGGGTGATTTGCACTGGAGAACAATTGAAGCACTGGCGCTTGCTATCGACGCCAAAGACGAGACGACCCATAATCATCTGTTGCGTGTGAAGGTTTACGCGACGGAAATCTGCAAGGAAATGAAATTGAGCGATCTGGAGGTGCAGGCAATTCAGGCAGCTGCGCTGCTGCACGACCTCGGTAAGCTGGCAGTTCCCGAGCACATCATCTCAAAGCCCGGAAAACTAACACCGGAAGAATTCGAAAAGATGAAGGTGCATCCGGTAGTCGGCGCGGAGATTCTGGAGCGAGTGCGGTTTCCGTATCCCGTGGTTCCGATCGTACGCTCGCACCATGAAAAGTGGAATGGCAAAGGGTATCCCGATGGATTGAAAGGCACTCAGATTCCAATCGGCGCCCGGATCCTGGCGGCGGTCGATTGCTTGGACGCTCTCGCCAGCGACCGACAGTATAGGAAAGCCCTCCCACTCGATCAAGCCATGGCGATTGTCGAAAAGGATGCTGGGCAAAGTTTTGATCCCGAGGTGGTTGCGATTTTGAAGCGCCGATATATCGAGTTGGAAAAGATGGCGACTTCCCAACCGGTGGAGGACGAGCCGAAGCTTTCGAGGAACGTCAAAGTGGACGCGGGGGAGGGTCCCGCCTCCGGTTATGCCGAAATGTGCGACCTAAGCGCCCATCAGGGACAGGCGGATTTCCGCGATTCCATCACTGCGGCAAGACGCGAATTTCAATCTCTTATGCGGATTGTGGAGGAATTAGGTAATTCGCTCAGCGTGGATGAAACATTGAACCTGCTGGCAAGCCGGTTGAAAAAGATGATTCCGCACCAATCCACGGCGGTATTCGTTCGTGAAGGCGACAGCTTGAATCCCGTGTATTCGACTGCGGAGCCGGAATGTTGGCGGCCTACCGCTGCAATCGCCGTAGGAGACGGACTGACCGGTTGGGTGGCCGAAACTCACCAGCCGATTGTAAACGGGAATCCTTCGGTAGAGCCCGGGTATTATTCCGCAGGCCGGCCGTTGGTTTCGGCGATTTCGGTGCCGTTAGAGGCGAATGACGATGTCGTAGGATTGGTAACTCTTTACAGCGTGGACCCGAACGCGTTTACGCAAGACCACTTAAGAATCTTGCAGCAGATTAGCCCGAAAGCCGGCTTGGCTTTGGCAAACGCGCTCAAGCACGAAAAAACAGTATCGTCCGCAGTCACCGATGAACTAACAGGATTACCGAATTCCCGTGCCTTGGCCGCGCATATGAGAACGCGGCTGGAGGCAGCGCGGGAAGGTAATAGCTCGTTCGCCGTCGTGATGCTGGATCTGAATGGATTCAAGGCGGTAAACGACAAGTTCGGGCATTTAACGGGAAACCGTGTGCTCACGCTGGTGAGCGAAGCGCTCCGAAAATCTTTTGCGGATGACGACTATATCGCGCGTATGGGCGGGGACGAATTTGTCGTATTGCTGGCTAATCGGTTGAACGTCAACCCCGCCTTGGCTCGGCTGAATGCACTGGTGCATAAGATTGGACAGCAAACATGCGGCTCGGACGGATTGAGCTTAAGCGCGGGCACGTCATACTTTCCTGCCGATGGCGAACTGCCGGAGAATTTGATTGCCGCCGCAGACAGGCGGATGTATTCGGTGAAAGAAGCGCACCATGCGGGGGCGCCGGAAAGTTATGTCGCCTGAGCGATTCTAGCCGCTCATGGCAGCGAGGAAGTCGCCATTGGTTTTGGTCTTCCCCAGCTTGTCTAACAAAAGCTCCATTGTTTCTACCGGGCTGAGCGGGTTGAGCACCTTGCGTAAAATCCAGACACGGTTGAGTTCCTCGCGCGGCATGAGCAATTCTTCTTTGCGGGTGCCGCTCTTGTTAATGTCGATCGCGGGGAAGACGCGCTTGTCCACCAGCTTGCGCTCCAGGTGAATTTCCATGTTGCCGGTGCCTTTGAACTCT
>CAXSIG010000314.1:723-6650 GCA_964237255.1 uncultured Bryobacteraceae bacterium | reverse complement strand
TTCAGGCTGTGCGCAACGCGATTGATCATGCTGCTGCTGACCAGCGTCTTGCCAACCGCGGACGTCGGCTGCCAATTGGGACGATTCTGGAACAGGTACTCGATTGCGGCCGCCAGATAATGATTCGGATTCATCAGCCCGCCGGTTTTGGTAACTATGCCATGCCGATCGTGATCGGTATCGGAAGCAAACGCGACGTCGTAGCGGTCCTTGAGCGAAATGAGCGAAGCCATGGCGTACGGCGACGAGCAGTCCATCCGAATTTTGCCATCCCAATCGACCGTCATAAAACGGAACGTGAGATCGACGTTGGGGTTCACCACATCGAGATCAAACGCGTAGCGTTCTGCAATTCGAGGCCAGTAGTTGACGCCGGCGCCGCCCATGGGATCGACACCTAGCCGCAGTTTGGCATTGCGAATGGCTTCGAAGTCGATGACCTGGTCGAGTTGATCGACATAGGAGGTGATGTAGTCGAAACGATGGGTTGTGGTTGCGTTAAGAGCTTTCGCGAGAGTGACTCGGCGAACGTCACGAAGACCATCGCGCAACAGGCGATTCGCTTCGGTTTCTATCCACTTGGTGGCGGACGTGTCCGCAGGTCCGCCATTGGACGGGTTGTACTTGAAGCCGCCATCTTCGGGTGGATTATGCGAAGGCGTGATCACGATTCCATCCGCACCGCCTGGATGATTTAGAATCGCGTGACTTATGGAAGGTGTCGGCGTGTAGCCATTGTCCTGGTCAATCATGACATCCACTTCATTCGCGGCCAGAACTTCGAGCGCGCTGGCAAAGGCGGGTTCGGAGAGCGCATGCGTATCCTTACCGATGTAAAGCGGACCGGTAACGCCTTGTGCTTTCCGATAACGGCAAATCGCCTCTGTCATCGCGAGGATATGGCCTTCGTTGAACGTAGTGTTGAAGGAAGTGCCGCGATGGCCGGAAGTTCCGAACGCCACTCCGCCATCGGGTTTGCCGGTGTAATAGGCCGTGACCAGACGGCCGACATTGACCAGCATCTGGGCTGGTGCGGGCTTACCCGCCAGTTCACTTACGCTCATAGTCCTTTTATAGTGTCGCTTGCCGGTTTGGGAACGATCCGGGAGGGAGCGGGTCCGAGGCCGAACGCAAGGATCATTTCGTCGAGTTCCGATTCGACTTCCGCGTCGCTCATGGCGTTGACCTCCGCTATGACGTCGAATTTTCTCTGTTTTGCTGTGCGGAGCGCGGGCGGTTTTTCGATAACGTTTGAGCCACTGGTTGGTTTCGGTTGCAATGGCCGGTTGTAGAGCCATATGATTCGTACCCGACTTTAGTGGAGCAGACGATCCGGGCAGAGTTTGCGCCACCTGCGACTAAGTTATGGATTCAGTGACGGAGAAAAATCGATTTCGCGTATTACTCATAGTGCTACGACGACAGCGGCACGGTCGGAAACAGGCGACGAACCGTAGTCAACATCGAGCGGTATTGCCGTTAGGGCACTTTCTTAAGGTCGATGAAGAAACGCTCGCCCCCGTCATGTTCAAACTGATATTGAGCGCCTTCCTTGCAGCTATCGGCGGGCGCTGCACGCCGGGGCAGCTTGTATTTCAGGGTGAAATTCTTTTGGGCGCGAAGGTCGGAGTCGAATTGGATGTCAAGCTCCGGTGAGGTGTCCTCATTCGGCCTGCTATACGTGTGAACAAATGACTGCTGCCAACCGGGAGCCAAACTCTTTACGTACCAAACCTGGTCAGCCTCTTTGAAACGGTAAAAGACCGTCGCGTCGGTCTTGTTGGTTACGCACACAACGCCAAAACGGTTTACCGCCTTCATCGTGTACGGAAGGATGAAGGTAACAAAGACGCCGATTACTGCAACACGAATTCTCATGACAATTTTTGCCTCCGCATATCCTGTGACGGAATGAGTGAAATCGTTTCAGCGGCCCGCGAGTAACTGGAAAATTCGGGGTGCTAAGATCTTGTTACATCGCTGACGACAGGTTCAGTTTTTAGGCTGCATCCGTCCCATCCCGCCTGACTTGCTCTCATGTGATTAGCGTCCACGATGGTGAGGGTACCCGACGCGAAATAGAGCGCAGAACAGATCTTCGCGCTCTCGTCGTGTCACTAAGGAACAAGCGTCATGCTGTGCTTCTATAAAACCGTCTCAACCTTCTGGCGCATCTCTTGTTCTTCACTGTTTACTGGTCGGGCGGTGAACTGCCAACGGAATACCGCACCGGCGGGATACTGGGACAGTTTTGTATCAAGGTCCGCTATGCTATCTACCTCACGATTGGAGAGCCAAACTCCTTGGTGTCCGAACTGATTGAAGAGCCGCAATGTATACGGAGCGGCTGATTCTCGCTGGATACGACTAATCTCCGAACAGGTTGGCCTACCCGTGCAAATCTTTGTCAGTCTCGCGTAATCGGCATCCGATAAGAACCAGTTTCGACCCTGAAGAATAGCCGCGACGATCTCCTGGTTCGATCCGGGGGTCTGCTCCGCAGCCTGGAACAACGCCGGGAAGGCAGCGGGCGAACCTGCCATGCTCAGCATCCGATACGCGGCCGTCCTCCCATTCGGGTTGGCATCTTTCGTGTCCTCAATTAAGTGCTGTTCCAGTCCAGGACTCATGAGGCGCCGTTCCAGCCCGGGAAATTGCAGGACCGTGCAAGCCCCGGATTTTCGACTATCTAGAAGGCGCTTCTGTGCATACTGTGGATCGACGCGGAAAAAGTAAGCGAACAAGGCTGTGCATTCCATCCGTCCCGCGGTGGTTCTCGCTTCCCAGGCTCGCGCGAACGCGTCTTTTTCGCGAGGACTGGCAAACCGGGCAATCCGGGCATCGACGGGTTTGCCCTGCCGATACTGCGCGAGCAAGGCTTGATCCAGTTGCACGGAAATTGGAACAGAGAACTCGATCAGCTGCCGGTCACCGATGGAAATGTCTCCGGACAACAAAGCGACGCGGGCAAGATCGTTTGCCGATTGAGGGTCCAATTCCGCGAGCCGGAGAAGCGCCAGGCCAGCAATGTCCTCACTGAATTTCGGCCAGTTGCGAGCCACAGCTTGTTTCAGAAAAGGCACGAGTTGAGAGCCAGCCACTCGTACGTCACTCCAGCGAAGGGAGAGGAGAGAACTTACTTCGGAGGCTGAAGCAAAGGGAAGCGATTCCACAACCAACTGCCGCATCTGCGGAGTTTGCCGATACGACTGTGAGCCGGTTTCAAACAAGTAGTAATAAGTGTCGGCCTTAGCCTGGGGCGTCTTCTGTGCGGCGAGTTCGAAGACGCGCTTGTTCACCACCTCATCAAGCGCCATCCATTCCTCGCGTAAAAGTGCCCGGCCCGTTTTGCGCGCCTGTTCGAAACTCTTTAGTTGGGTGAGAGCGATAAGATAGGTCTGGGTTAAGACAAGATCGGGATCGCCCAGATGACGCTCTAAGTCGCGAGTAACCGATTCACGGTGTGTAGAAGCGAACAATGCATATTCGATATCGGAGTCAGTCTGGCGGCCTTGTCCATAGAGGGAAGCCAAATAGGTACCGGCAGCTTCCGTATCCAGGTAGCGCAGGGTACGAACGGCGTCGGTCTGCGCGTTCTCCTGGGCGAGGTAAAAGATCTGCTGCGGTTCTTTCGGCGGCTTACCTGCTTCAAGGACCGATCGGGCGGCTTCGAAGAGTCGCGCAGTTTCGGCATCGTCCCGCGGCAGGATGTCGAGAGCCAACGCAGTGGATTCTAACTTGGCGCTGCTGCCGTTCTGCAGTCGGCTGGATCGGCAATGCAGAACGTAATGGCCGGGCTTTTGAAAGACAACAAATTCGTTCAGATCCTCTTTTACAACTACCGGATGCGTTGCGTTGAGCGTCGACTTGTTCTGCCCGAAATTGCTGGCGCCGCCCTCCATTGTCCAAGTTAAATCCTGCAACGGATCCACCCACCCAGTCGCCGGTTCCGCCCAGAATTCGTCGGGCGTTTGCGGACGGAGACGGCGAGGTTTGACCGCGTTCAAAACGGAAGAGTCCGCCGTGCTGTCGGTTTCGAAATTCAGAGTCAAAGAGATCGCCTGCCCGATTCGGAATGTCCTTTGACCGCCTTCCGAATCCAGCCGGAGACGAGTGCCAGCAGCCTGCGCCCACGTGGAAAACGTGATGCAGATGATCAGAAGGAAGCGATACATAGGGCAGGTCTCTCTTGCCTAGGCAATCGTGAAGCACGTCGCCCAGGATTTCGCTTTCCATGTCCCGTCTGTTCCTTTTTCGAAAACCTTCCATTGCGACTGACTGCAAAGACCGCCGCACCATGAGGAAATAAAGGTTAGGGCCAGAGTGTGGTTCCGATCGAAATAAACATCGCCTAAGGAAAAGAGATCCGAAGCCTTCTGAAAGAGCGCCTGATTTTTCGATGGATCTTCGGGAGGACTGGTCGGCACATGAGGCGCGGCGCGTCCCTTGAAAAATTCGTCACACTCCGCGGGGTTAAGTAATTTGAAAGGTTTAGAAAGGGTGAATATCGGTTGCAGCTTTGTCCTCACGTTTTGATGCAGTTTGAAATCTTCCATCACCTCAGCCCAGCGTTTCGTTTCAGAGTCGGGCGGCCTTACGCACGGCTCGGTGGGCGTCCCGGGTACGGTGACGTCACTTATCAGATAGATCTGGTTATCGTCCGGTCCGTGGCTGGTGGCGGGATGCAGCAGCATGAGCGAGTAAATGGCGTAAACGTCTGTTTGCCGGCCGGAATCGTCACGGCTTTGTTGGCAACCTTCAGCCGTCAGACATAAAACCAGCATGAGAAAAATTCCTCTTCCTTTTCGCATGTTCACCTTTTCAGAACTACCGCTGTAGACGCCTGGTGAGCCGAAAATGTTTATGCTTTCGGCAAGAATCGGCAGTGAAGCGATTTGGCGGTACCTTACTGTACCGGGATGGCAACCAGCTCAACCGCTTGCTTGTCACCTTCGGCAAACTTAACCGCTTTGCCATGCTTTTCAAGTGGTTTGATTGCATCCGGGTCGCGGCGGTCCAGTGCCACTTCGGTCGGGAAAGCATAAGCATGATAATCGCCGGGAGTGATGCCAGTGATTCGACAACTGCCCTTGGGATCGGCCCGGCACTCTCCATACAGAGCGGGCTTCTGTTGGTTTGGTCCATCGGGTACCAGCCAGACCTGAGCAGCCGGCATAGCGCCATCCCGATCGTCCTTCACGGTTGCTTGGAGCAATCCGCCGTTTGGCTTCAGGACAATCTCAAGAAGCCCGGGAGGAGTTCCCATGAGAGAAACTCCTTCCGCGAGAGCATCGACATCGCCCAAGCGGATCGCGGCGATATATAGATCGCCCATGTCCCCGGCAGTCGACAGCGAACCGACGAAGACTGAATAGTCGCCTGAAGGACAATTGCCGAGGACGAACGTTCCATCGCTCCCCACCGGCCCTACGCTGCCCGTTTGCGGATCGCCTGGCTCACGCAATTCTAGGAACACCATAAAACCAGTTGGCATGGAACGACCCTCCGGCAAAACGAACCGACCACGCAACTGAGACATGGGGCCCACGGTAAGTTGTATGCCCCTGACATCAAGTTCCGCGATGTGCAGTGTTCGGTTTGTTATCATCTGGCTGTTTTCGGTTCCGCCGTTTCCCGTTACATTCATCCGCATGGCGCTTAAACGATAAGTTCCGGGGAGAACATTCGACAGTTCGAACCCCTCTTTTTGATCGCGGGTCACAGTTTGGTACACGTGTCCCTGGTCGCTACCGATCGGGCCCAAACTAATAAACGTAACGGAGAGAGACGAGGGGGGATTCCGGCCCGGTGACGCGGCCCTCAACGGTCACGGCGCGTTGCCGCTTCAGGTGAAAGTCGAAGCTCTGCAGTTCGCCACCGGAGTCTACGTGGACGGAGACCGCCTGCTGTGCGTTGAGGGTATCGGG
>CAXSIG010000314.1:0-713 GCA_964237255.1 uncultured Bryobacteraceae bacterium | reverse complement strand
AAAGCGTTGGGTACGCGGTAGCGCCGGCAAGTTCGTCGCCTCCTTTCGCGTGCTGCATGCGAACGTCGAACGGCTGAGCGTCGTTGGGCGAATACGTCGCCGAAAGTTTGTAGTTGCCGGGGGCAATGTTGAAGGCGCGATATTCACCCCGATCGTTCGTGGACGCGCCCGATCCTCCCTGATTGCGTTGCAGTTGCCGGGCGGGACGAATCTGAATGTTTGCATTTCTCACGGGTTCTCCGTCCGAGTCAAGAACCCGGCCGGAGATGACGCCCGTCCGTAGTAACTTGATCTTCAAATCATCCGCGGCTTCGCCCCCTTTTACCGTGACACTCTGTTGAAGGTTTTCGGGCGCGACAGCATATCCATCTCGCCTCGCGGTCACCGCATAAACGCCGGGCTCAAGGTCCTGAAAAAAAAATTTCCCAGCAGCATCGGAGGTAGCGCCAATCCCGCGAGGCTCTATTTCGGGAACGGCTTCAACGCCTCCGGGCGGGGCAACCCGGCGGAGAACGACAAGAACTTTCCGCAACGGCTCGCCGGACTTCTGGTCAATGGCCAAGCCGGAAACCGTACCTAGCTTGGGCGGGTCGGCGGGAGTATTTTGACCCGGGAGGGAAGCCACCAAGGAGAGGGTCAGCGCCGCGATTAGCCTTGCCTGCATGTCGTCTTCTCTCTATGGTTTCCCAATCCCACCGACTGCACGGTCTCTA
>CAXSIG010000313.1:0-6651 GCA_964237255.1 uncultured Bryobacteraceae bacterium | reverse complement strand
AAGTGTACGTCACCAATTCGAATTACAAACTAGCCGGGCAGGCGTTCTGGTGCCCGGTCGCATACGTCGAGCAGAGCCTTTTCGATTTGATCGGCAAGACTGTGAACAGATCTGCCGCGGAACTGATGGGCGGCGTTCTGAGAAAAGAAATTCCTATCTACCTTTCCGGCTCCGGTCGCGACACGACCGCCGAAGAAGAAGTCGATGTCTATGTTCGCGGCGTGGAGCGAACCGGCGCGAAAGCGGTGAAGTTCAAGATTGGCGGGCGCATGAGCGACAACCAGGATGCCACGCCCGGACGGACGGACAAGATTCTAGAACTGGCGCAGAAGCAGCTCGCGGACAAAGTGACCCTGATGGCCGACGCGAATGGATCGTATGATGCGAAGCACGCCATTGAAATCGGCAAGCGGCTGCAGGACATGAACTATCTTTGGTTTGAGGAGCCGTGCCCTTGGGAAGAGCTGAGCGAAACGAAGCGCGTTGCCGAAGCCTTGCCGAAGATGAAGATCGCGTTTGGCGAACAGAACTCCAGCTTGTGGCAATTCCAGTGGGCTATCGACAATGGCGTGATGCGGGTGGTGCAGCCGGACCTGAACTACAACGGCGGCTTCACAAGAGCGGCCCGCGTCGCGCGCATGGCACGCAAAGCGAACCTTTGGATTTGCCCGCACAACACACAGACGGGCGCGGCGTCGGTAAACATTTTGCAATTCGCGGCCAGCACGCCGAACATCGGGCCCTACATGGAGTACGTGTCGCGCGGCCCGGCAAAGAAAGAGACTTGGTATGCGCCGAACTTCGAGATCAGGAATGGCGTCATTCCGCTGCCTGCCGGACCGGGATTAGGTCTGACTTTCGACCCGGATTTCTTGAAAAATGCGACTGCGGTGAAGCTGTCCTAGCTATTGCTTCGTGAGTCCCGTCACATTAACTTCGGTGTTGTGCGCGAAGCGTAGACCGTACACGCCGTCGGTGGACTTCAGCTTGCCAGCGCCTAAGACATTGGCCTTATCGTAGCTGCCAACTACCGCACCGTTTACGGAGCATTCCACTTTATCGCCCTTCACGGAAATTGCGATCTCCTGCTCAACAGGCTGGCCCTTTTCCGGTGCCTTGTGTACAGCGGCGTTGGCCTCACCACGAGCCGCATTTACCTTAAACGGTTCCGGTCCGAACCCGCGCACGATGAAGTTACCATTTCCGTAAGCCGCACAGTAGAGATAGCTCTGGGTCGCGGATCCCATATCGCTGCCGCCGATGAACACGCCATAAGGATGCGGGTGGGTATTGAGGTTCATGTACTGGGGCTCTTTGAACGTCGCCTTCACGGTATGCGACCGCGGGTCCCGTCACCGCGTGCATCCCGCTGCCGCTCTTTTCAAACTTCGCACCATTCAGCGTTCCGCCGTTCTTCTCTTCGTTCGCATCGATCTTGCCCATCCATCCGGGAACAGATATGCCGCCACCGGCAACAGCGTTGGATTTGTCGTCGTGACCCTGGGCCAGAACGGCCACCGGGCTCGATAAAGCGATCGCGAGTGCAACAGACGAGGTGCTGAATAGACGCATAAGTTCTTCGATTATATGTCATCCCGCCACGCGATAGACCTAGTTCCGTCCTCTGAAGTGCTCGAATTCCCGCCGATCCCGCTTAGAAGGCCGGTGTTCCGGCTGCAATCCGATACTCGCCATCATCTTGCGATCCGCGATGGCGCTTTCGCGTGCCGCCCTGCTTGCCTCACCCTCACGATACATCGTTTGTGCGACCGAAGCCGGTCCTCGCATCTCGATGAGAAGGAGTACTTCTACCGTATACTCACCCGCCTCGGTCCGAACGCGAAGGACATCGGCCACCCGGACTTCTCGCGACGGTTTCGCTGCAATTCCGTTCGATTCTACCCGCCCCAGATCGCAAGCCTTCGACGCGAGCGCACGCGTTTTGAAAAACCGGGCGGCCCACAGCCATTTGTCGATCCTCATCGCCGCCTCACAACACAATCCTAACCGCCGCCCTAAAGTTTTTCCCCACCCCTCCGATAAGACCAGTAATGTTCTCGATCATCGGAATTGTAGTGGTTATCGGCGCCGTCGTTGGCGGTTACCTCATGGAGCACGGCAATTTGATGGTGCTCGTTCAACCGGCGGAGTTAGTCATCATCGGGGGCGCGGCCATCGGTACGCTTCTCATTGCCAACCCGCTGCCGGTCGTAACTAAGATTGTCACGGGCATCCTCGCGATCTTAAGCGGCAGCAAGTTCTCCAAGGCCTACTACCTGGAGACGCTCAAGATGCTGCTCGACCTCTTTAATTTCGCTCGCAAAGCAGGCATGGCCAAGCTGGAAGCGGATGTCGAAGAGCCGTCCAAGAGCGAAGTTTTCAAGAAGTATCCGAAGTTTCTCAAAGACCACCACGCGCTCGATTTCGTTTGCGACACCATTCGAATGTCGCTCTCCGGCTCAATCAGCCCGTTCGAATTGGACTCCATGATGGAACTCGATATCGAGGTGCACCACCATCAGGCGGGCATTCCGATTTCGGCGCTCACTACTGTTGCCGACGCTCTCCCCGGTCTGGGAATTGTCGCCGCTGTTCTCGGAGTGGTGATTACGATGGGGTCGCTGGGTGGTCCGCCTGAGGAGATCGGCCACAAGGTAGCGGCTGCGCTGGTGGGAACGTTTCTCGGCATCTTGCTTTGCTACGGCTTCCTGTCGCCGCTGGCGGGAATGATGACCAAAATGGTGGATTCGGAAGGCCAGTATTACAATGCTCTCCGTACCGCGCTACTCGCCTTTGCCAAGGGCGCGGCGCCGGTCCTGGCTGTCGAGTTTGCGCGGCGATCCATTCCAGCGGAGTGCCGCCCGAGCTTCAAGGATTTCGAAAAAGCCACGAAGGGCGCCGCTGCGGCGAAGGCGGCTTGACATGGCGGACGACAAAGGCAAAGTAATTGACATGATGTTGCCGCCCATCATCGTCATCAAGAAAAAGAAAGGACACGGCGGGCATCACGGCGGCGCTTGGAAAGTTGCCTATGCGGATTTTGTCACCGCGATGATGGCGCTTTTTATCGTTCTCTGGCTGCTTAATACCAGCGACGATACCAAGAAGGCGATCGGCGGCTATTTCCAGGATCCGAAAGGCGTCGGAAAAATGATGGGCAGCGCACTTGCGGGCACCGGCGAATCGTTGTCCGTTACCAAAGACGATATGTCCAAGTTAAAAGAGAAGATTTCGCTTGCTATCAAGCGGGCCCCCGAGATCAAGAAGCTGGAAAAGCAGGTGGAAATGATTGTTACCGGGGAAGGGCTGCGAATCGAAATGCTGGAAAGCGAGAAGGGTGCGTTTTTTGAAAGCGGGCGTCCGCAACCTACGGAACTCGGGTCCGACATGATGAAACTTCTTGCGGTCGAATTAGGCAAACTGCCTAATAAATTGATGATAGAAGGTCACACGGATGCAAAACCGTTTTCTGTCGATGGCGACTATACGAATTGGGAACTCTCTTCCGACCGCGCGAACGCTGCTCGGCGCTTCATGCTTAAGAACGGGGTGCGACCGGATCAGATTATTCAAGTACGGGGATTCGCCGATCAGAACTTAAAGAAGCCTGCCGTCCCCGAAGATCCTGTAAACCGGCGTGTCACGGTGATTGTGCAATATCAAACGCCCACGGCCCCGCCACCCGGCAAAGAAGACAAGGCCGAACACGGCGGTAAGTCGGAACATGGCGGTAAGCCGGAACACGGCGAAAAGCCCGAGCATGCCGGTAAGCCGGAACATGAGGCAAAAGCCGAACATCATGGGTAACCTTCTATAATGAATCGATTGGCTGCGAGTAGCTTTCGCGGCCAATCCTTTTTTCGATGAATCCGGTAAAGCTCGATCTGAAGCAGACATTGAATCTGCCCCGTACAGACTTTCCAATGAAGGCCAATCTTCCTACTACGGAGCCGAAGATTTTGGCCAAGTGGGAAGCGGAAGACTTGTACGAGCAAATCCGGGTTGCGCGGAAAGGCCGCTCCACCTACCTGTTGCACGATGGTCCGCCGTATGCGAACGGCAAGATTCACATCGGCACGGCTTTCAATAAGATTCTTAAGGATTTTGTAGTCAAGTCGAAGACCGCAGCCGGTTTCGATTCGCCGTATGTCCCCGGTTGGGACTGCCATGGCTTGCCGATAGAAACAAAAGTCGATCAGGAACTAGGTTCGAAGAAAGCCAACATGTCGGTTTCGGACATTCGCCGAGAATGCCGTAGATACGCCGAGAAGTTCGTCGATCTTCAGCGCTCCGATTTCAAGCGACTGGGTGTTCTTGGCCGGTGGGATAAGCCTTACCGCACGATGGACGCTTCCTATCAGGCGACCATCGCCGAAGCGTTCGTCAATTTTCTAGAGCAAGGCTACGTTTACAAAGGTCTGAAGCCGGTCAATTGGTGCATTCATGACCGTACTGCGCTGGCCGAAGCGGAAGTGGAATACGCAGACCATTCCAGCCCGTCAATCTGGGTTCGTTTCGCACTCTCATCGCCTCCGGAAAACATCGCCCCGGAACTAGCTGGCAAGCAAGTCTTCGGATTGATCTGGACAACCACGCCATGGACGATCCCGGCCAACATGGCGATCGCGTTTCATCCGAAGTTCGAGTACCTTGCCGTTGAAGTCGGGGATGACGTTTACATCGTTGCAGCAGACTTGCTTCGCGTCACCGCTGAAAAATGCGGTTGGGGCGAACATGGAGCAGCCCGTATCCTGGCCCGCTTTCCCGGCGAAAAGCTGGAACATACCGTGTTCCGACATCCCTTTCTGGATCGGGATTCGCTCGGCATTTTGGGCGACCACGTCACGCTGGAGCAAGGCACCGGAGCCGTTCACACCGCTCCCGGCCACGGCAACGAAGATTATGTCGTAGGACGCAAGTACGGCATTCCTACCTACTGCCCGGTCGACGCAGCGGGCCGTTACTTCCGGGCGGAAGGCGCTTCCGGCGAACTTCCGGAAGAGCTGATCGGCAGAACGGTATGGGAAGGGAACAAGCTTGTCCCGGATCTCCTCACCAAGTTTGGTGCGCTCAGCGGCATGGAGAAACTCCAACACTCCTACCCGCACTGTTGGCGCTGCCATAACCCCACGATTTTCCGTGCCACGGAGCAATGGTTTATCGGCATGGATCGGAATGATCTTCGCGAGCGAGCCTTAGCCGCGATCGCCAAAGTCACCTGGATGCCTTCGTGGGGCGATACGCGAATGTCCAACATGATCGCCGCGCGCCCCGATTGGTGCATCTCCCGCCAGCGCGTCTGGGGTGTCCCGATCACCGTCTTTTACTGCGAGGCGTGCCGCGAACCTCTAACAGACCCGAAGATTCTCCGCCGCGTCGTCGATCTTTTCCGCGAACATACAGCCGACATCTGGTACGACAGCACCGCCGCCGAACTCATCGGGCCCGGCGTGTCGTGCGGAAAGTGCGGCCATACCGAGTTTTCGAAAGAGAAAGACATCCTCGATGTTTGGTTCGATTCCGGTTCCAGCCATCTTGCCGTCCTGACAGAGGCGAACGGACTGCAATGGCCTGCCGACCTCTATCTCGAGGGCGGCGATCAGTACCGCGGCTGGTTCCACTCTTCTCTCCTGGTCGGAGTCGCCCTGAAAGGTAGTGCGCCGTATCGAGGCTGCGCCACCAACGGATGGGCGCTTGATGGCGAGGGCAAGGCGATGCACAAATCGCTTGGCAACGTCATCGCTCCCGATGAAATCGTAAAGCAGTATGGCGCCGATATTCTCCGCTTGTGGGCAGCTTCCGTTGAATTTAATGAGGACGTCCGAATGTCGCCCACCATCCTCACCCGCCTCACGGACGCATACCGCAAACTCCGCAACACGTTTCGTTATGCGCTCGGGAATCTGGATGGCTTTGATCCGGAAACCGACGCCCTTCCGGGCGACGCTCTTCTGCCGCTCGATCAATGGATCCTCGCGAAAGCCGACGCCGTTGCGGTGGGCTGCACGCAGCACTATACAGAGTTCGCCTTTCACAAGGTGTATCGGACACTATCCGAATTCGCGACGGTGGATCTTTCCTCCATCTATTTCGACGTCCTGAAAGATCGGCTTTATACGTCGGCTCCGAAGTCTCACGATCGCCGTAGCGCTCAAACAGCGCTCTATCGATTAGCCTTTGCGCTGGCACGTTTACTCAGCCCGATCCTTTCTTTCACTACCGAAGAAGTGTGGCCGTACCTTGGCCAAACCGGTAGCGTTCATACCGCACTCTTTCCGGTTGAGGGTCAGCTTGTCGAAGGCATGGCAAATCCCGCAACCGAAGATTGGGATCGCCTACTCGCCCTCAGAGATGTCGTTCTTCCCGCGCTCGAGGTCGCGCGACAGGAAAAGTTGATTGGGGCGCCGCTGGAAGCGCAAGTAGCTCTTACCGCACCGCCGGATTTGCTCCCGCTTCTGGAACGCTACCGGGAGGAGCTTGCTGGCATTTTCATCGTGTCCGCCGTGACGTTTAGTGCTGGACCAACTCTTAGCGCCGCAGTTTCTCGTGCGAACGGCGAAAAATGCGAACGCTGCTGGAAGTACAAGCAGGATGTCGGGTCCGATTCCGCTTTTCCCACAGTCTGTGCCTCCTGTGCCGCCATCCTCCATG
>CAXSIG010000312.1:6415-6676 GCA_964237255.1 uncultured Bryobacteraceae bacterium | reverse complement strand
GCACGGAGCGAGCGGGTGGGCGAACAGGCGTGGGCCCGAATCGCGCGTCCGTAGCCGGGCTGCGAAAGCGTGCTTTCCAATTCCAGGGAACTCCGTCCAGCGGACTCTTGGTAAGCGGCTTCTTCGTCCCGCCAATGAATGCTTCCAGCACGTGGTTGAAGCCATCCAGATAGCGGGGCGGAATGGGATAGTGAAAACCGTGAAACGCGTCCGGGTAACCGACGGTGGACATGTCGTGCCGGTAAGAACAGGCAGGGACTG
>CAXSIG010000312.1:0-6405 GCA_964237255.1 uncultured Bryobacteraceae bacterium | reverse complement strand
GTACGAGCAAGCGGGTACAGTTCCTGCCCGCTTTCCATCGATCACCAGATCGACGTTGAGCCGGCGTGCAAAATCGCGCGTGTCGGCCACCCATCCGGAGATGGCGCCGGAGCCCACGCTGTCCATAATGCCGTGGATAAACGATTTTGAATCGAGATCGTCTGCCGGCTCGTCGGTTGCTGCCAAACCGTCATGCTACCAACTCAAAGCCCGGCGTAGAAGTCATAGCCACGTTCGGTCCAGTAGTCTTTCGGGCGTTCGTTGGTATAACGAATCGTCCCAATTTGCTTGATGTTCTTAATCCCGTACTTCGTTGGGATGCAAAGCCGAAGCGGGGCGCCATGCTCTTCCGTGATCGGCGCACCGGTCATTTCGTAAACCAGCAGCGTTTGCGGCTGGAGGGCGCTTTCCAGATCCAGCCCCACATAATACTCTCCGTCCGGAGTTTCCATTGCGACGTACTGCGTACCTGCGGGGGGCGGGTATTTCTTTGCCAAGTCCGCGAAGCGCGCGCCGCCCCAATGGACAATCTGGCTCCAACCCTCCACACATTTCAGTTCGTTTACTTGTTCGGTATGAGGCAGACTTTTTATCTCAGCGAGCGGCACCACAACCGGCTTGCTTTCGCCTTGAATTCCTTCGATGCTCACTTTCCAGGTTTTGCGATCGACATCTTCGCTCATCCCGATGTCTTCGTTAACGCGAACCTTTTTGACCGCCTTTTCGAGAGGAAACTCAGGGGCCAGACGGTTGCCGTTGAAGATGCGACGGGAAAGCTTCTCATTAACCTGAAGACCACGCCGAAGTGCGCTCGGAACATTGTCGTACTCGGGGGAGGTATCGACATACGCCCACAATCCCGCTCCCGCGGCTGTTGCAATGACGCCCGTTAACAAGCTCCGGCGCGTTAGCCGCGTCATCTCGCGATCGGCTTGATCCTTCATGCCTCCACCTCCGGTTCGGCAGCGTCCACAATTTCATAGCCGGTAATCATGGATCGACCGTTATTCCAGCCTGCTCTGACCACCTGCGCGATGTGCACAACGAAGAAAACACAATAACCAAGCGTCAAGTAAAAGTGCCACATGCGAGCCGCCGGATAGCCGCCCAACAGTTTCGCCAACCAGGCAAATTGCACGTATCGCCAGATTGCTAATCCGGTAAGAAAGCTTCCAAAACCCATCACACTGATGGCGGAGTAAGAAATCTGCTGCGCTGCGTTGTACTTGCCTTGTTCCGGCATCTCTTTGCGCAAGTGCAGATCGTAGAGCGTCACATAGATCGCATCCCGCAACGCGTGCCGTCCCGGCAACAGTTTGCGCCATTCACCCGATACAAGCGTGTACGTCACGTAGGCGATCCCGTTAATAATAAACAACCACATGATGACGAAGTGCCACGCCATGCCCTGCGCCAATTTGTGGTCCGTATGGGTGATGTCGTAAAAGCCATCGGGGAAGAAGTGAAGAATCGTCAGGTCGCCCCAACCAACACGGTAAACATCGTTCGCCCAATAGATCCAAAGCCCGGACCAGATCATGATGGCCAACAACGGAAAGTTGATCCAATGGAACCAACGTATCGCCCGTAGATGTTTCAGAGCAATCTGCTTCATACGGGTGATGGATGCTTACAGGCGCGAATTTCTTCTGTCATTAGAGCAAAGCGGCGGCGCTCCAAGCTTGCGCAATCGCTCCTCGCGGGAGATGAGGCTCATCGCCATCGAAAAGCTCCGGCACATTTCCAAGTCCCGGCCCATCCCGATAATCTACTAACGGCTGCAGCCAGGCATGCGCGTGTTCCGGAGACCCTCCTCCATCCAAATAAGCCGCGATGAAGAACCGCAGGAGCCATGGCCAAACCGGGCCCTGATGATAAGAAGAATCCCGTGATTCGACGCCGCCTTGGTACCGTCCCCGGTAGCGCGGATCGCTGGGCGCCAGCGTGCGCAGACCATAAGGCGTCAACAGATTCCGTTCCACAATTCCGAGAATGGCCTGTACCCTTTCCGGATCATTCACGATTTTATACTTCAGAGCGACCGTTAGAATCTGATTCGGACGTAACGACGAATCAGGCGATCCATCCGGATTGATTACGTCATGCAAGTGCCCGGCAGATTCGTTCCAAAACAGCGGCAAGAACGATTCCTTCGCCTGCGCCGCAATCGCGGCATATGGTCCAGCGGGTTCCAAGTCCGCCATAATGCACAAGGCGTTGTACCAGAGACCTTGAATCTCCACGGCTTTCCCGGCGCGCGGCGTAACCGGAACGCCGTTAACGCGCGCATCCATCCACGTCAATTGCTCACCCGAATGAAGCAAGCCGTCATCTTCCGCCCGGATCCCATAACAGGTACCGTTGAGGTGCCGTTTTACGATCTCTTCCATCACCGGGAATAGGCGCTGGCGCACAAATTCGCGATCGCCGTGATCCAGCAGCACGGCGCGGATCGCCTCAAAAAACCACAGCGTCGCATCCACCGTGTTGTACTCCGGCTTGCCGCCCTCTTCAGTGAAGCGATTCGGCAGCATACCGTCCTGCACCGCTTCGGCGTATTGAAGCAAGATTGCTCGAGCGCACTCCCGCTGACCCGGCCCAGCGAGCAATCCCGGTAGCGAGACCATGGTGTCCCGGCTCCAGTCGTCAAACCAGTGATAGCCTGCGATGATCGATTTTCCTGTCCCTCGCGTCACCAGGAAGGTGTCGGTTTGCGGGGTGGCGAAGAGCTTTCGCCTGTCACGCTCGGCGGTGCGGAGGTCCGCGGCATCGGCAACGTCCCGGGGCTTGGTGGAAGCAACGATCGCCGCCTGAATGCGACGCGCCAAGTCGAAATGAAGCGCCATCGGTTGGAATAGGTCTTCCTCGAAGTCCAGGCCGCGCTCTTGTTCCGCCGAATATTGAACATTCCGGTACCAGTCGGGGGAGGGCTCACAAGCTTCGGCGTCATGAGCGAAGTAGAGCGGAGGCAAATCGCCATACGGTTGGATTTGCGCCAAGCCGGGCTTGGAGTCTACATATTGATTCAACGCGCCGTTCCGGTGCGTTAGTTGGTGGAACTCGCGAAACGCAATAAGCGGCCGAACATGGAGCGTGCAGTGGTGCCGCGCCGCCGCACCCTGCGCCCGAAGAAGATAGCGGACTACCACAGTGTTTTCGCCATGGACCAAAAACAAGCTCTTGTGCAGTTCGATGTCTTCGATCTGCCAAGTGAACACGGGGAACGGATCCTGGCGGAACGAGCTTTGGAGAAGATAGCCTTCGGGATAAATCGCGCCCGGATACCGATTCGTTCCCAATTCGAACGACCGGCCATTCAGGACAAACGTTTCTTCCGTTTTCGAAAGCAGCACATAGCGTGCGCCCGGTGGCCGAAGCGAAGCCACCAACAACCCGTGATAGCGCCGCGTGTTGAGGCCGCAAATCGTGGAGCTCGCAAAGCCTCCAATCCCGTTCGTTTCCAGCCACTCGCGCTGCGAAGCGGTGTCGAGATTCCTGCACGATGAGGCATCGAACAAGGTCATTTGCCGTCTTTCTCCGGATTGCTGCCGGGAAGCCCCGCGGGATTTTCCTGCACGCGATCCCGATAGCGACCCTTCATCCCGGAGCCTAGCGAAACAGCGGATTCCCCGAAGCGATCGCGCAATTTGTCGGCGGCGCTCAGGGCCTGACTCCAGCGATGCTCCCGGCCTCCGTCGAAGAGCCCCGGCGCATTCGCTTCCGCCTCAAAGTTCGATGTATGCACTCCCAGTAAGCGTACGGTCTTGCCGGGCTTCCAATTTTCGCGGAACAGCTTGCGGGCCGCCGAGATCAAGTCGATGTCCAAGTGCGTCGGGGCGGCGAGCGTTTGCGCCCGTGTGATGGTGGTGAAGTCCGTCCAGCGCAGTTTCAGCTGAACGGTGCGTGTCCACAGCGAGTGCTCACGAAGTCGCCGCGCCACACGCTCCGCCAGATGAACCACGGTAGATTCGAGTTGATCGCGGTCCGAAGTATCTACAGAAAACGTGTGTTCATGGCTCACCGACTTCGGGTCGGAAGATTCACCCACAGCCTGATCGAACCACCCACCCGCATCCTGGCCCTTGGCCTTTCCCGCCATCGCCAGACCCCAAGCTCCGAATCGGGATTCAAGAAACGAAGCATCCATCGCGGCCATATCGCCTACCTTGAGAATCCCGAGTCGATGCAGGTTCTGTTCGGTGACTTTGCCAACACCGGGAATTTTTCGGACATCGAGCGGCGCCAGAAAAGCGGCTTCCTGGCCGGGAATCACCCACAACACACCATTTGGTTTCGCCTGATCCGAAGAAACTTTCGCGACCATGCGCGATTGGGAAATGCCGACGGAACAATTCAACGCGGTCGCGCTTTTGATGGCTTCGTGCAAACGATGCGCTGCGCGCAGTGGCGGACCATGCAAGCGCTCCGTGCCCGTCATATCCAGATACGCTTCGTCAATCGATGCCATGCTCACCAACGGAGTGAACCGGTTCAGGACCTCAAACACGCGGCCGGAGTATTCCCGGTAACGTTCCATATGCCCTTCTACAAAGATAGCCTGCGGACACAACTGGTAAGCGCGGCGAAGAGGCATAGCGGAATGAACGCCGAATTTTCGAGCGGGGTAAGAGGCCGCGGAAACAACGCCGCGCTCATTGGATTTTCCCCCGACTACAACGGGCTTGCCTTTTAACGACGGATCGAAAATTTCTTCCACGGAAACGAAGAACGCATCCATATCCAGGTGGAAGTAAGTTGGCACGCTAACCCGCTCTTTGGCAGACTAGCACGCGAGGAATGCCGCAAAGGTCCGGAATCACAGTTACGTCCCGCCAATCCGTAGCAAGGAGTAAGCGGACACCGGGAAGACTGTCGAATCCGAGTTCGAGAGCTAAATGCCCGGCCGGCATCAGCACCCGGTGCGCTTCCGGGATCAGGCGACGATACGCGTCCATGCCGTCCGCCCCGGCGAATAACGCTTTGCGCGGCTCCCAATCCGCTACTTCACGCTGAAGCGCTGCTCCTTCACGAATGTAAGGCGGGTTCGATACCACCAGTTCACAGGAATCTGTCGCGATGGCGGACAGCAGGTCGCACTCAGTGAATGACACCGGCGCGTCGAGCAAGCGCGCATTTGCCTCTGCGATCCGGAGCGCGCGTGCGGAGATATCGGTCGCCACCACGTACGCTGAGGTTTCGAGGGCTATCGTCACGGCGATTGCCCCTGAGCCTGCCCCCACGTCAATCACAGTGCCTTTCGCCAAAGGCAAAACGGCTTCCACCAAGTGTTCGGTTTCCGGCCTTGGAATCAAGACATCCGGCGTGACGCGAAACGGGCGTCCATAAAATTCCTGGGTACCTGTGATGTATTGGGTTGGCTTGCCGTCCAGGCGTTGGTGCAGATAACGCCCATAGTGGATCCATTGCAGTTCGGTCAGCGGCTCTTCCGGATGGCCAAACAGATAAGATCGTTCCCGGCCCAAGGCGTGGCACAGAAGCACCTCTGCGGTAAGACGCGGGACTTCAACGCCGCTTTTCGCGAATATTGCGGAGCCTTGCGAGAGCGCTTCGCCAACTGTCAGAAATCCGATTGCGGATTGCATGATGGCCCGTAAATCAAGAGTACAGTAGCGCAGGCAAAATCTCCGTCGCCGTCCCTCGCAAGATATCGTCGAAAGCGTCTTCGTTCAAAGGGGCTTCGGGCCCGACGTAAACCGTTCGAATCCCGTTCCGGTTGGCGGTGTAAACTAACCCCGCAGCCGGATAAACGGATCCCGATGTCCCAACCACAAGCAGCACGTTTGCCTGGGATAGTTGGCGCGCAATTCCTTCCATATCGAGCGGGGTTTCACCGAACCAGACAATGTGGGGACGTACAGCGGCGCCGCAGTCACAGCACTTCGGAAGAGCGGAGGCCACGTAAGACTGTCGATCGGCGTATGGTGTTTCGCACACAACACAACGCGATTGGAATAACGAGCCGTGCATGTGATGGACGCGGCAGGAACCGGCACGCTCATGAAGATCGTCGACATTCTGCGTGCACAGGTAGAAACGGTCTCCAATGTTGGCTTCTAGCTTAGCCAGAGCAATATGCGCGACATTCGGCTGAGCTCCCGACGCATCTTCTCTCCGCATGGAGTAGAAGCGCCAGACCAATTGAGGATCTTTATGCCAAGCATCCGGGGTAGCGACATCCTCCACGGCGTACCCGTTCCACAATCCGCCGGAGCCTCGAAAGGTGGCAAGGCCGCTTTCGGCCGAAATACCCGCCCCAGTCAGGACAAACAGACGCTCATTTGCCTTCAGGAAGCCGCTCATAGAACGAGCGTAACGCGCGGTATGTCTAGCAATCTTCCAGGTACTTTCTCTGGTTTGGCGCGCCACGTGCTTTAGAGAGCGACG
>CAXSIG010000311.1:6401-6679 GCA_964237255.1 uncultured Bryobacteraceae bacterium | reverse complement strand
AGCCACTCGTGCCGATGATAGTGTCGATCCCCTCACCGGCCGCCTTGCGCGTGTGGTGAACCAGCACGATTGCGCAGGACTGCCGCTCCGCAAGCTCCCGCAAAGCGTTGATGATGTTGTATTCGGTCTGGAGTAAATCGCTATTCTTCCGGTCAGCCTGTTTAGCAAAAGCAAAGAACGTGTCGATCACAACCAACGTGCAGGGCATCGCCTTCAGATATTTTTCGATCTGCTCAACGCCGCCGCCCATGAGCGGATTCGTCGTATACACGAAGGCA
>CAXSIG010000311.1:4126-6391 GCA_964237255.1 uncultured Bryobacteraceae bacterium | reverse complement strand
TCCAGATAGTCACTCGGCCCCGTCAGCTTACGAAGCCGTGACGCGGTCCTACGCATAGGTTCCTCAAGAGCGAGATAGAGAACGCGTCCAGGTTGTTGAACCCGCAAGCGGCCTCCTAAAAGGCCTCCTTTCACCGTTGCAATGGCAAGCTGGAGAACCCACCAGCTTTTCCCAATTTTCGGCCGCGCCGCAAAGATTGTTAAACCATTAACAAGCAGGCCGTCGATGATCGGTTCAATCTCTTTATGCTCGCCATTGAAGATCTCGAAAGCGTTGGTCGCTTGCAGTTCTTTGTGCTCAGGCTCCTGAGTCTTCCGAACCGACGGATCTTCCTGCTGCGGTTCACTCGCATGGAGCCGCTTCGGCTCCAAGTACTCCCGGAGCTCGTTCCATCCTTTCCCGACGCAAGATTGATGGAAACATTTGAATCCGAGCTTGCCGAATGCGCTCTCGAACAAAGCCGCGTCCGGTGCACGGTGTTCCGGATTGTACGGACACGTTTCGAGAATGTGCTTCAGTCCGCCTTCATGCGGTACCGTGCGGTGAATCGTCACCCCGTGCTGTCCGGCCCACTGCCTCACATCGAATTGCCCATGCTTCTGATTGGGCTTCGGCTGGGGTTCCAGTATGGCTTCTGCAGCAAGCGCCGAAAGCTGTTCAACGGTAACCGAAACAATCTCATCCGGTTGCTCCAAGATCCGCGCCAAACGATGCGGCCGTTCATCGGTACAGTCTCCCTTTCGTGCCACCGTGCCATAATGCTTCGCGATCCGCGCCGCGTTAAACACGGTCTGGTCGATCTGGCATTCCGCGTCATCGAAGCGCTTGGCGAGCGCCTGAAGAGAACGCTTTACCAACTCGGTAGACTCTGGCGTGTTCGCCAGTCCCGGCAACCCGTACAACAGGTGAGCGCCGTTTCCGCTGTCCGAAAAAACGGGATCCGGCCAACCTATCGATCGTAGATAATCCCGAACGGCTTGCGCCCTGGTGAGTGCCGTTTCGTGTTCGGCATCGCTGCTCGAAATTCCCGCCGGGCGTTTGGCGTCCAAATCCAGCAGTAACCAATCGCGGGTGGCTATATCGTTGTCGCTGGTGGTTTGTTCCGCCCGCTCTTTGATCCGGTTATTCGCCCGGGAAAGTAACGCGGGCTTCACGCTATTGAGCGTGCTGTACACACCAGCCGCCCGTCCGTCGAGTGTTCGTATCGCCGCGATCAGCTTTTCCCGATCGTCGAAGTATCCGGAGAGGGTTCCGTCCCGTCCGGCTTTCGGCACGCGCACTTCGATAACTTTCCCCGGCGGGAGAAAGAGCGCCGCTGCGCGCTCAATCTCCGCAAGATTAGCCGAGGGTGATCTCATCGACGCGCTCCCAGGTGCAAGTCCAAGGCCTGAAGAATGCTATCGGACCATAGCTCCCGCGTTGCCTTATCAGTGAACTCGATAGTCGGCTTGTAGTTCGTCACTCCACTCGAAACGTAGGATTGGGACGGCGGATTAAACCACCGTTTCCCGTTCTTCTCGAATGTCTGGCATTGATGGATCACCATGCCGGATGACAACGTGACGGTGAAGAATCCTCGTAACGCGCCTCTGAAAATCGGCTTCCAGTTATCGATGCTCATCAATTTGTTCTCCACCTAAAGCGCTCCCGAGCCTGCTTGTGTGACTCCGTGAGCACTCCGGCGGGATGGTGAAGTGCCATTTGTGCATGCATTCAAGCTCCGAAATGAGCTTCCAGATCACGACCGAATATTGGAGAACGCCGAAGCTGCGCGCCCAGTCTTGCGAACATCGAAGCCTATTCCTGCGGGCGAGTAGGTTCGCGACTGCCGCGTTGCGCCATCGGATCGGCGTAACTGGTGAGGACGGGCGGATTTGCTTCAAGCCATCACCCCGCCGACGAACTCGAGAACCAGAAGCCGTGCGATCAGCCCGTCTCGACGGCGGACGATTAGGATACGGGCGTCACCTTCGCGAACTAACCGTTGGTGGCATCGTGGAAAGCTGTCGAGGTCCGGCATGGATTTGCTCCGGCCCTGTTTACTGGTGCGAGTTTCGGTGTTAGCCTGAAGTTGATCGATGGGCATCGGTCAATTGCTCCTTTGTGTGGTTTTAATGTTGTGGGCCCCGGCTGATAACCGGGGCTTTTCTTTTTGGTCCCCACGGTGTTTCTGATTGCGGATTAGTTCGCGGTTGCTTTGATCTGTTTTTGATAGCTGCTCTAACGTGATCGGCACAACATGCTAAAACCAACAATGTTCGAGGT
>CAXSIG010000311.1:3553-4116 GCA_964237255.1 uncultured Bryobacteraceae bacterium | reverse complement strand
GTGCGGTTTTTACCTACAGCCCGCAGCCGATCACATGCGTTAACCAGAACGGCTTCGATGAGCGGAATTAAGGCCAACTTCGCCGTATCCTGTTTCGCCAGCTTTAGGTCGATTAACAGGGTTCGGAACCGATTGAATAGCGCCGCTGCTTCAAATGCAAGGCGTGATTCCGTTTTCACGCTGCCACCATCACTTCGGGCGTGGTTAGTAGAACCGCAACGGGTAGCATATCCAATGTCCAGGGATTCGTAGGCCCACCGGCGATCGCGGCGTTCCTGTATCCTGCGCCGCGATCAAGAACGAAGGTTTCGAAGTCGGAGCGTTCCATACCAGCAACACGCAAGAGACCCGGCGCGGCCCGTTGAATACGTTGTGTGATTTGAGAGTCGCCTGTGACGTGAATCTTCGGGTGAACCCCCATGCGAATGCGCGTCAGACGACCATTGAATTTCACGAGTTCGGCTAGGCCGGTATTAATGAGTTCCCGCGCTTTTTGAGGAGTAACTCTCGCGGGCCCCAGTCCGGCATCGCCAAAGACAATTGACTTTGCGCCGATTGGCATT
>CAXSIG010000311.1:0-3520 GCA_964237255.1 uncultured Bryobacteraceae bacterium | reverse complement strand
GAGCCGCATGACGAAGCGGTCATGAAGGTGTCGAGGTCTGAAAGACGATAACGGATTAGAGTACCGCCGGGTTTATAAAACTTGGGGCCTTTCCGCTTTTGCCCGCTGCGCCACCTGTGTAAAGTCCAAAGCTTTATGCCGGTGTATTGGGAAGCTTCTGTTTCGGGGAGGAATCTATCGGCGTTGCTTGCATCCATAACTTTTTTGATCATGGAGTTCCTCGTATGCGAGGACGCAATACGAGGTTCAGCTTAAAATTTACTGGGATATGCGAGGAAAAAGAGTTGACTTACCGCGTTTGTTTTGCGCGGAGAAGGTGTTTTGCCCGAAGAGTTTCAACAAATTTAGCGGGCTCCATATTAAGGACGCGGGTGAAATTTCTTCGATCCGCATCGGTTGCCTTTACTTTATCTTCAGCTTGGAAAAATTCGAACTGCCGGGCCTTGGTATGACCAACTAATTTCCAAATGTGGTTTTTAAGAATCCGGTCTTTAGATACTTGATTGCAATGGATAAGAAACTGCTGGACCTTAAATCTCGTTGTGTCGGTTTCGTAACTGAAACATTCAATCGGCTCTGGATCATTTTCGGGAAACGGTTCGTGATTCTGTGGTCGCTCTTCCGAACCCACTTGTGCTTTAACTATCTGCTCGTCCGAATTTTCTTGTTCGCCTTCAGTGGCAAGAAGTTCACTATTTTGCCGATACTCCTTCACCGCAAGGGAATACTCGTTCTCGATAGTGGAATCACCTTCACATTCGAGCAACTCAAGAAGCTTGTGCTCGAATTCGACATCGCCTCCTATGAGTGCGGAATGGAGACCCGCGGCTATCGCGTCCGTCTCTGAATCATCCAGCTCAAGCTCACGCAGTCCTAGGGGGAGATAAGTACCCGTTACTAAGCTTACCGCCGGGCCGCGACGACTAGCAAATTGCGCCCGCGCCTCATTTGTCGGGCCCCAATTCTCAAAACAAAAGTCGGATTCTCCGTAGAGCAAGTGGGTCAATAATGTGCTGAGTTCAATCTCGAGCAATAGTTGAGCACGCTTCGGCTGGCCGCATAAATCTCTGCCCGCTGCCGAGACAATGTTCCGGAACGCAAGCATGGTATTTTTCTGCTCATATTTCAGCCGATCTTCAGGTTCCCGAAACTGCGGATACGCGTCTGAAAGGTTCGGCTTGCTAAAAACGGATGCCCAGTAACACAATCGAGCAACGGGCAGCGCGTCCAGATAGCTTGCCTCCTTGTCGATGAATTCTTGCGGGCTCGATTGTGGGATTCCGCTGACGAACTCGATTGCTTCGCGCCGCTTCATTCTGCAACTACGCTGGCGCGGTACACATCCCTATTTTGATGCGCCTTATCTTGGCCTTCATCATCTTGGCGCATCACGCCTAACTCGTAGCCTTTATACTCAGAACGCGAAAATACTTTCATCTTGGAATGCCCTGTGGGGGATTTTGTGGGTAGGACGTGCTTAGGAGCGTTTGCACCTGTTTGCATCATACGATTCTTTACCCCGTGATTGGCGCATACCTGAGCAACTTACTGCAAATAGAAGCAAATCACCCTAAGTAGTTGATTTCAGGACGATCGGTGACTTTTAATCAAAGGGTCGCGGGTTCGAGCCCCGCCCGAGTCACCAACATGAAACAAATGCTTGGCTATTGATTCACCTTCGTTTTGGATTTTGACTGTAGAGAAGACGCGCCTTCGGATCGATTGTGAAAGACTATGGACTCGGTATCAAGTCCTAAGCGGGCTTGCCAACTGAACAGATCTGGACTCACGATAATCGACAGACCGGTTTCTTAGTTGATGGTTTCGAAGCAGGTTGCTAATCCTCTTAGCTGGTAAAAATCGCGTTGGCGGTAGCTTCTACATGTGGCAAATAACAAGCAGCACACCGGAAACATTCCAAACTCTCATATTCTGGTGATTTTCCGTAGTTGAGTCGATATATCTAAGGTCTTAACCTTAGCGATATGTTAAAATTCAATACTGGTGAGACTGCACCCGTATCTTTCCCAGGGAACCATGCTGCGCTATTAATAGCGATTCTCGCTGTTGTAAGCGCTAGTGCCTGTTATGCGGCACCAATTGTCGTGCCAGGCGGTTTCGAACTAGAAACATCCCCAAACGTCATACTGAATACCTTGTATGGCCCGCATATGGCCTACAACGCCACACCCATCCCACTTGGGACTTATGACTTCGGGACTGGTAGTGGACCGGTTAATGTAGGCTCCACTAGTGTCATATTTGCCCGGCTTAACACGTTTACTCTTCCGATGATTGGCAGTACGGCCTCAGTACCGGTTCTCCTCTTGGCATTCAGCGATCGCACGAATGATGTTGTGCCTTACAGTGGGTTCGGTTCAGGCGCAACCGGCTCAGGCCATGTAACCGCGTCAGTAAGCTCCGGCTATACTCCTTTGGGACTGCAAACAATTACACGAACGTCGGACACGGGCGGAACATTCACGTTGACTTACAAAAACGAGATTGCTTTCACCGCTGAGGACGGGACACTTCTCTCGACATCACCCGTGCTTTCCGTAACGTCCGCCAACGGAACTTGGCAGACTACGCCACCAGCAGGTTCCGTCGTAATACCCGGAGTCAACGACTATAACTTTTTCTTCACAAACATAACACTACAAAACTCAATTGGGAATGCACTGGTTCTCACCTCAGCTGCTGCGGTGCCAGAGCCCGGATCGGCAGTCTATCTGATGTTTGGAGTTTTGCCTTTAGCTGCCCTGTATCGCCGCACGCGCAACATAACTCCCTCGGTACGTTCCTCACGTTGAGCACCGCTTTAAACTCGCCACAATCGCGCCAAATACGTGCAGGCTGATGGTTATCCAGCGGCCAGGAATGCCGGAGAGTGCGCAACTCACCGGCATCAGCTTTCTGCAGGAACTCCGTAAAGGACCGTTGAAGCGCGGGGCGGTCCATCGGCTGTCGTGAGCGCGGAGAACGTTTAGGCTACGCGGCGAATATACCGGACCCAGACGGCTATTTAACCGAAGTGGGTCCGGTTACGTCCAAGTCTTTGAAAAGCTGCGGACACTCACATCCGCAAGCGAGTCTAGTTTGCGGTTAACGGCTGCGGTAATCTAACGGAGCTTTTTGTCCTTCCGGTATCTGCGAACTGTACGTCTTGCCATTCATCTTCGTTACAAAATCCGCTTTAGCCGCCGCGACTAGCGACCCATCGGAGAACAAATCTGCAGCAGTCAATGCAATCGCTTTCGCCGCGACCACCATCCCGCGTTGCCCAATGCTCATCCCAGCGCACGCAGTAGCCTGCCAAGTGTGCGGCGAGATGCCAGGCACGAACGTCGCAGCCCCGAAGCCGATGGTGGGCACGTTCCAACTCACGTCGCCCGCGTCGGTGGAAGCAGCTGGGGCGTTAGGGTCAAGGGGACGCAAAGGAATTACTTTCGCCGTCGAATCCAGATTTCCCGCGAACTCAGCCAGAATCGACTTCTGAATCTCTTTCGCAAAGTGGGTT
>CAXSIG010000310.1:2415-6690 GCA_964237255.1 uncultured Bryobacteraceae bacterium | reverse complement strand
GATCGTGAGCCGGCACTATCACGGTGCCCACCTGGCCGGTAAAACAGCGGCCGGCTTCAAGCTGGTCGGGGGCACAAGCGGCAGCGGCAACTCCGCAGTCCCGGACTATCACCGGAGAGGGCTCGTTTGATGACTCTGGCGGACAGAGTGCCGTGCTCGAACGGTTGGGCTACACGGAGCAGGAAGCCTCCTTTCTGGCGATCGCAACGCTTCACTCTGGCTATTTCCTCATGCGCCAGTTTTCGGTGAACGGGGGCAAGATACCGGACCGGTTCGCCAAAAAGTTAGTGACCTCCGGTCATGCAACCGTGAGCAAATACGTTAAAAACACGTCTTTGTTTCACGTGCAATCGAAGGCTGTATACCGGGCCTTGGACCAGGAGAACAACCGCCATCGTCGAGCGCATAACCCCTATCATGTGCGCTCTAAAGTCATGGGCCTGGACTACGTCTTGCAGCATCCGGATCACCGTTTTCTTCCTACGGAAGCCGAGAAGCTTAGCTATTTCTTGGAAGAACGGCAGCTCCCGAAACGCGTGTTCCCAACGAAAGTTTATGCCGGAAAAGGCCTCAACACAGAGCGGTTCTTTATTGATAAGTACCCGATTGGAATTCTCAAGTCAGGCAAAGTAGCGTTCTGTTTTGTCGATGATGGGGCTTTCGGTGGCCTTGGTTTTCCAACCTGGCTCAGCCAGTACGATGCCTTGATCCGCGCTCTTGGGTCGGGCGCTGAAGTGGTCTACATCTCGCCCGACAAGATCACTTTCGAAGTTGCGCGGCAACAGTTCAGTCGGCACTTTGCCGGACCGGCCGGAACCAGTTCTGAGGAGTTGAAGGGGTATTTCGAACGCGCAAAGACTTTGAAATAGCCGGTCTTCGCGGGCGCTCCCAAGCGGTGCTGGACACCGAAAAGGCTCCGAAAAATGTTCCAGGGTGACCGGTTTGAAACGGAGTATGCAGCCTGGATTTCGGCGGGTTCGCAGCCTGTCTTATCCGGCCAGCCAGTCGCCCTGGCAACCTACCATCTAGACCATTCCTACCGCTTCTTTGGGGTGAAAGCGTGACCAGCAAACAGAAAGGAGGGAGCGACCCCCAAACCCGGGGTCGCTCCCTCCTTTTTCTTCGTTTTTCGCTCCTACCGGTTTCTGCCTGGGAACGCCAGTTCCCACACCGATTTGCCCCGCGCCGCGTGGTGAAAACTGAGGTGAAAACGAGGGTGAAAGTGAAAACGCTTCTGTTTTCACCTTAGTTTTCACCCTCGTTCCCTCACTTTTTTTAACAAAACCCAAACCCCAATCGAACCCAAAAAGGACACCGAAATGTCTCTCATCAAAAAGCCGAAAAAGGAAGTTTTCGTACTGCTAACCGTAAAGCTCGAACAGGGGCTAAGTGACAAGTTGAAACGTTATGCCGAATTCCTCGAATGCACTCAGGCGCACATCGTTGCCGGCTCGATTGCACACGCCATAAAAGCCGATAAAGAATTCGAGCGTCGCGAGAACGAAGCTCCGCAGAAGAAGGCTGCTACGAAATGAACCAGACCGCGCTTACGTTCGCTTGTGCGGCCATCCTGGGAGTAGTCGGCCTTCGGCGCTACCCGTTTCCCGATGCCAACGCCATCCTCCAACTAGTCCTGTTTCACAAGCCATATATCTTTTATGCGCTTCGCTGGGGCTGGTTCGTCATGCTGTTTACCACACCCGCCTTGTTCTTCTCCGGTGTGTTCTCCCTCGTCTTCATCTTCACAAGCAAGAACACGAGACAAAAGAAAGGCAAACTGCCGTCTTACCCGGTATTAGGTCCTGGCGATCCGCTGAGTGTCGTACTCGGTGAACTGCACCATCCACGGCAAGTGGCGGAATCCGAGCATCCCAGCTGGCTGAGTATTCCCGACCGCGGCTTGTTCACCGGCATGGCGATCTTCGGCGCGATCGGTAGCGGCAAAACAAGCTGTTGCATGCGTCCGTATGCTGAGCAGATTCTCATGTACCGTGCCAGCGACCCCCACCGGAGAATCGGGGGGATCGTGCTCGAAGTCAAAGGGGACTTCTGTTATCAGATTCAGAAACTGCTGAAGGCGGCCGGTCGCCCGGAGGATTACATCGAAGTCAGCCTCACGGGAAACTACCGCTACAATCCGCTGCACAACGATCTGGATGCCTTTACCCTTGCGTATTCGATTGCCAGCTTGCTGAACAATCTGTACGGAAAGGGGAAAGAGCCATTCTGGCAACAGGCTTACACCAATCTGGTGAAGTTCGTGATTCTCCTCCACAAGGTGGTCGATGAATATTGCACGCTGTTTCAGGTTTACGAATGCGCCATTAGCCCCGGCAAGCTGAAAGCAAAGTTCGACCAGGGCGACATACTGTTCGCCCGATTACAGCCCAAAACGCTGCCTCGGTTGTATGTCGTGATCGACCCGGCAGTGTATGAGGGAACCGAATCACTGGAAAGTTGGAACTGGCTGGAATGGAAAGGACTGTTTCGATGTCCCAAGTCGGACGAGCTGGTGGAAGTATTGGAGCAGGAACACCTTTCCTTTCTAGTGATGGAAGAGCCGCCGGAAATGAATGCCGAAGTGTTTCAAAACCGCTTGGAACAGTTCGAGGCGTGCCAACGCTGGCACACCGAAGACTGGCTGCGATTGCAGGACAAGCTGCGGAGCAGTGTGGTGGAAGGTATTTCCGTCTTCCTGTCCATGTTTGACAGCGACCCCAGTCTAAAACGTGTGTTCTGTCCGCCGAAGGAATGCTATGACCCTAAGGCAAATAGCGACGGACGGTATGGTCAACCTCTCCCCTCCTTTGGTGAGCTGATCGAAGCGGGCAAAGTCGTCGCCCTGAACTTTCCGATGTCGGCGAATCCGGGCGTAGCTCGGGCAGCGGGAACCTTCATGAAGCAAGACTTTCAGCGAGCCATGCTAAACCGCGTTCCGGATATGGAACGAAATCCGGGGCGCCACTTCCGAGAAGCGTTGTTCCTTTGCGATGAATATCAGGCTTTTGCGACAGTGGGCGAAAGTGATCCGACTGGCGATGAAAAGTTCTTCGCCCTGTCGCGCCAGGCGAAGTGCATCGCCATTGTTGCGACGCAAAGTATCAGCTCCTTGAAATCGACTTTGCCGGGTGAGACCTGGCGGACGCTGTTGCAGACTTTCCGGACGAAGATCTTTCTTTCCCTCTCCGATGACCTGAGCGCGAAGACCGCAAGCGACTTGTGCGGACGGGAAGAGCAAATGAGCCCGAATTACTCCATTTCTGAAAGCGGGCAGGACGTTCGCGTCTCCACGCTTACCGGGCGGGCGCTGGCCCACAAAGCCGGCATGACGGTAAACAAGTCCTTTTCGATGGCGTGGCGACCCGTGTTCGAAGCTAAGCAGTTTATGGAACTGAAGAACGCGCAAGCCATTGTGCTTGCCTACGACGGCGTCAATCCACTGCCACCGCAATTCTGCTTTCTGAAGCCCTGGTACCTGGATTACAACACCAGCTATTTCGAACAGACGGCAAGAGGCCAGCTATGAGCTTCGCCATGATCCTTCCGTACCTCAAACCGATTGAGAACCTCATTCTCGATCCTGAAGTCTCAGAAATTATGGTGAACGCGGACGGCTCCGTGTTTATGGAACGGGCAGGCCTCATTACCAGTCAGCCCGATCTCAACATTCCGGAACGCCAACGTCAAGCGGCGGTGCGGAACATTGCGCGGATGTTGGACGACGACATTAGCGAAGAAAAGCCGTTGCTCGATTCCCTCCTGCCCGATGGGTCACGCGTAGCTGCAGTGATGGCTCCCGTCTCAATCGGGGGAACGATTCTCTCGATCCGCAAGTTCCAGGCCGCATTCTTTACTGCTGAGGAGATGGTCCGGATTGGCTCCTTGTCCCCCGACGTTTTATCTTGTTTGCGCACCGCTGTAGAGACGTACCAAACGATTCTGATCAGCGGCGGTACCGGAACAGGCAAAACCACACTTCTCAACGCGCTCGCTGCGTTTATACCTCAGCAAGAGCGAATCGTATTGATCGAGGACACGGCCGAAATCTCGATTCGCTTGCCTAATCTGGTCAGACTGGAACCACGCCGGGCTCAGCCAGATTTGCCGGCAGTCACCATACGGGAACTTCTCCGCCAAACGCTTCGATTGCGTCCGGACCGAATCATCGTAGGCGAAGTTCGTGGAGCGGAAGCGTTCGATCTTCTCCAAGCTCTCAATACGGGACACCAGGGAACCATCTCCACCATTCACGCGAACTCCGCACAGATGGCCATC
>CAXSIG010000310.1:0-2345 GCA_964237255.1 uncultured Bryobacteraceae bacterium | reverse complement strand
TTCACACTTGCGTCACCATGGCCGGCATGGAGCAGTCAGAGCGGGCCGTTTCACGCAACATTGCCGAAATGGTGAACGTGATTGTGCATCTGGAGAGGAGATCGGGCACTCGACGGGTGGTTCAAGTTTTAAAAGTAAACAGATATCACGCGGACACGGACCAGTACGACTACGCCGAATTGGGAGGACCGAATGCCTGACTTCGATTTACCCATCCGCTATCTCCGCGAGAACTTTGCCCGTGAGGACCGATTGGCTGTTGTGCTTATTGATCGTGAGAGCGGAGAAGTGAAACAGAAGTTCGCCTCTGCCGAGAAGATTGCCTCCCCACGGTTTCAAGCGTATCTAAGGGCCGAGAATGCCAGAGGAAAGGATGTTTACAGTTCGATGAACACCGTGGCGCCGGGAGCGACCGGGCGTACGAAATCGGATATCGAAACCATTCGACACATTTACCTCGACGTCGACAGAGGCGGCCGGGCCGCGTTGAGCAAAATTCTGAATGCGGACGGTATTCCGAATCCACATCACGTGTTAAGTACCTCGCCCGATAAGTTTCAAGTAATTTGGAGCGTAGAAGGCTTCGAGAAGCAAGCGGCTGAGACCACCCTTCGTGGCATGGCTGCCCAGTACGGAGGCGACCCCGCGGCGACGGACTGCTCCCGCGTGCTGCGACTACCGGGTTTTCGAAACTGCAAGTATGAGAAGCCGCATTACGTGAAGGATGTGCATGAAACACCGGGACAACGCACGTACAACCCCAGCGACTTTCCGGCTTACGAAGCAGAACGGCACGCTTCATTTCCGCATGAAATGCTGCAATCTGTCAGGAATGGCAAAGGGTCACAATCTGAACGGGACTGGTCTTATGCCTTGCGTGCTCTTGAACGCGGAGAGTCGCCCGCGGCAATCGAAGCGAAAATCGAACAGTTTCGACAGGACAAGCGGAACCCGCATTACTACGCACGTCTCACAGTGTGCCGCGCCGTGGCACAACATGTAAGTGTCCGCTCGCGACAGCCGGGATCAGGACGAATAAACTCTATGGACTGGGAGCGCTGAGATTGGAAAGCGGAGCTTCAGAGGCGTGAGGCTGAATGGAAGAAAGCTCAGTCGAAGAAGACGAAGAAAAAGGGCTAGCGTCACTTGCCAAAATGGGATTGACGCGATCTGGAATGAAGAAAGGGAAACGCCCCCCAAACCAGTCCTCGAAAAACCATATCCCCGCCTTTAACTTGCAATTCCGGTAAATCCGGCCTAAATACGCCACATCTGCATAGACTGTAGTGGTATCGCTTGCCATGCCCACAGAATGCCAAACGGTTTTTAGACAAAAACCTAGGATGATCCCGCCCCTAGGCGACAACTGTTATCCCGTTACAGCCGTGCTCGGCAACGTGCTGATTAAACAGCGTGTGAGCTGTTCGCACTCGAAGTGCAGCAAGATCGCAACGTACAGCCCACTCTTGCGCGTTCACGTCTGCGGGTACTGGACGCAAGACGACGATAGCGCCTGTTTCCTCTACGGCATTAATCCAAGCGTTTAGTAGCCGCATCCGTTCTTCACAGAAAAGCAAAACATATCATTGCATGCCTAGGGAATCGCAGGGTACTTGAGACTTCACTAGCGCAACGGTGCGGCTTGGAGGGCTGTTTGGGCTTCGCTAAGCAACGCTTCGAGTGCGATATTAGCAGATTCAATTTCGCCGCTTCTGAGTAAATCGTGTGCGTTCTGAGCCAGTGGCAGCATTCGCCCGTATAGCTCTTTCTTGTAGAGCACTAAATCTCCTGGCTGGCGCTGCAGCCATACGTTCAACGGCCTGGATCTCTCCCGAAAGGTCGCTACCAAAATGTGAAGTTGCGTCATAGCGTCTTCTGTATCGCCTCGGCCTAGTAATGTGGCAGCTTTGGTAATCATCGGGGGAAGTGTCTGCAACTCTAAATTCGCGTTCATGCCCGCACTGGTTTTTCGGCCATTCCGGTATCAGTCTAACGTGCTGGTGACCGCCCATGACAGAACGATTAGTTCCGTAGGAGGAATATGAAATACATCGTTGCCTGGGTTCTTGGCGTTCCGGGAGTTCTCGTTCTTCTTTGGTTTTTGATTTCGCACCACTAACCGAACCGCAGCGCATAGAATTCATTGTTTATTCGGACTCGCGAGCGCTCAGGTGCAAGCGGGTCACTTTATTGTCGAAGTAAGTTATTGCCGTAAAATGGATCGACCACTGTTGTACGTTTGATTAAATCGGCATCGCATGACTTCCATTAAGCTGCGACTATAACTGCATGAGAGGGTGTTTGAGAAGGGTCAGGAGCAGGTAAGGCGATTGAGCATGAGCCGG
>CAXSIG010000309.1:2448-6692 GCA_964237255.1 uncultured Bryobacteraceae bacterium | reverse complement strand
GCCTTTAGAAGCTACTTACGGGGTTTCGAATCTCACGGGCGATCAGATTGCGCTATTCGTCAGAGAAAAGTCGATCGATGCGGCACTGGAAGCTGCCCTGAAGCGGGTGCTGGCGCAAAAAGTGGTTGTCGCTGGCTCCACATCGGAAAGAGAGGCGATCGAGGAAGAGAGCAAGAAGATCTATGACGACCAGCAGCGATTGCGGGAAAACATGAAGGCGCTCAAAGGCAGTCAGGAGGAACGCGCTCTTCTCCAACGCTACACCAGGCAGTTGAACGATCAGGAGAACCGGTTGGAAAAACTGAACAAGGAAGCTGAAGAATCAACCGCGCAACAGGAAGGGGCGCAGGCGGAGTTGGATAAGTTGATTCAATCGCTCGCATTTGACATCAAAGTGTAATTGCGGATCCGCATGCGCTGGAATTGGTTCCGCTTCTCTTTCCTTCTGATCTGGTGTCTTCCGTGCATCGCCGATCCAATGCGGCCCGACACCGCCCGTCTACTGAACCGCCTCGAACCTTTTCGGCATTACAAGGTATACGAGTTACAAACGAACGAGTTCAGATCGATCCAACACGAGTACCTGACTTGGATCGATTCCCGAATGAAAACTGGAACTGCTCTGACACAAATCAACCAGGAACTGTCAGGGGCAGGCTTACTTTCGAACGATCCTAATGATGTTGACGACAGGTTTGACAAAACCTAAGCTGGCTTTCTTGGAAAAGTAGAAACTATACCGCTGAGCGGGGTTGAGAGTCTGCTTGCCCTGAAAATTGGGATTTATACCGGCGGCTATTGCAACTTTGATGAGACCGTCGTTCTCTACGATCGCAAGCCGTTAGGGCGTCTTAAGCGGATCAACGCGGAGGTTTCGTACACCCATGGGTACCTTCTCCGCAAGCTATCTGCTGGCCACGATGGTTCGGCCCGCAGAATCATAATCGCGTCCGCGTGGGTTGCGTCAAACTGCACTAGCAACTGGAACGGCAACATTTTTCGTATCGATTATTCCCGAGGACGACTGCCCCTTGAGAAGATTTATTTGCAGGGAATAGCAGCATTTGGAGGCGAAGACATGCAGATCCGCGTCAATAGCAACACAGTTACTTTTGACTACACAACTGCAATTCGCGACCCCAACGTGCTGACGCGTGAAGGCCTCGCACGATACTCCATACAAGCGGGGCGAGCGATTCGACAGCCCCCTATTGCTTTATCCTATGGAGGCTTTATTGATGAATGGCTGAACATGGATGATACCGAAGCTGCTCGCTGGAGCACACCCGAGGCCGGCATGCGTCATCGCGACCTGGCTGCGAGGTTCCAGAAGGAGTTCTTGACCTGGAGCCATGTTGCGGATTGTCCCGGAACTCCCTCAGCGAGAGAGATAGCTGTTCAATCCGACGAATCCAAACAGACCACCGTTTTTCTGATAGCGGGCTCCAATGCTTTGGAAATGAGGTTGTTATCGGTCTCCGACACGCTTTCTCCTTCGTGCCGTGAAATTGGCATCGGCCAAGACCGCACAAGCATCCTCGGCGAGCCTATCTCTCCCACCAGCATTCGGTAGCGGATGTGTCGCCCCGCCGGAGCCGTTCCGCTCAAATTGCCGAGTTGACTGGTGGCACGTTCGCGTAAACTACACGTAACGTCGTCTCGACAAACCCATGGAAAGCACACGAAACATTATTGTGAAAGCCTACTCTGCTTTCAACCGGCGAGATATCGATGGAGCGCTTACCCTCATGAGTGAGACCGTGAGTTGGCCCAAGGCTTCGGAAGGCGGTCGTGTCTCCGGCAAAGAAGAGATTCGCGCCTACTGGACACGTCAGTGGAAAGAATATGATCCTCACGTAGAGCCGGTCAAGGTAATGGAATCCGACGGGAACAAGACGCATGTAAAAGTTCACCAACTCGTCAAGAGCTTGAGTGGCGATCTGCTTTCGGACAGCGATGTTTGGCACGTTTATACGATCAACAACGGTCTTATCGAACGTATGGATATCGAGGATCGCGAGGGGAATCCGGAACATGCGCCGTCGGCGGCATTCGCAAAACATTAGCGTAGCTTTTGACACCGCTGTGGCCGCTCAATTCATGTCTTCGTTGTTCTTGATATGAACGCCCGGCGCTGCTTCGATAGCTCCCTCAATCAGAGCGGCTGCGACAGCGCTGGCAGGACTAATACGCAGCCGGCGCGGGAGTACGGGTGCCAGCATCCCGAAGACGATCTTCGCCATCCGTTCCTCAAGGCGCTGTCGCTCTCGATGTCCGTCAAGCACGCTGGGGCGAACAATCGTCAGGGAGGGGAAGCCGAGCTTCTTCAACCCGACCTCCAATTCACCCTTGGTACGTGTGTAGAAGAAGCGTGAGCGAGGATCTGCTCCGAGTGATGAAGTTAGCGCAAAGCTTGTCGCGCCATGGTCACGTGCGTGACTTGCGACAGCAAGCGGGTATTCGTAATCGATTGCCCGGTAAGCGGCTTGCGAGTTGGCCGTGGCGCGTGTTGTACCGAGCGCGCTGATAACGGCATCAACGGACCACCAACTGGCTTGGTCGGGCATGTCGGAGAAGTCCGTAACAACGTTCTCCAGCTTGTCGCTCGATGGAATCGGGCGGCGGGTCAAAGCGATCACGCGACTTACCCGTTGGTCGGCGAGCGCCTGCTCCAGCACAAGCTTCCCAACCAGCCCAGTTGCACCGGCGATCAGCAATCTAGTCATGCTTAAATCCTCGCTCTAACGTACCGTCGCAGTATTGGGCTCCCTGCACCCGAGCTTCGCTTACTTGCTCCAAATGTTATCCTGAAAGAGAGCAATCAGTAGTGCCTCCAGGTAAAACCCCTTTGAAAGTCGGATTTGTAAGTCTAGGCTGCCCAAAAAACCTCGTAGATAGCGAGGTCATGATGGGCCGCCTCTCAGAGCACGGTCACGAACTCACCCCCAAGCCGGACGAAGCCGACGTCATCGTCGTCAACACCTGCAGCTTTATCGACCCCGCCAAGCAGGAGTCCATCGACACCATCCTCGAAATGGCCGAGTACAAGAAATTCGGCCGCGCCCAACGTCTCGTCGTCGCCGGCTGCATGGTGGAACGCTACCGAAGCGAAATACAGGAGCAACTCCCCGAAATAGACGCGCTCATCGGCACCAACGAACTCGATGGCATTGTCGCCGCTTGCGAAGGCATCGACGCCCCTTCAGCCCCGCTCGTCCCCTATCTCTATAACGACGAAACCCCTCGCGTATTCACCACCCCCAAGCACTTCGCCTATCTGAAAATCGCCGAAGGCTGCGATCACCCCTGTTCCTTCTGCATCATCCCCCAGCTCCGCGGCAAGTTCCGCTCCCGCCGCATGGGTTCCATCATCGCCGACGCCCAAAACCTCATCGCCCAGGGCGCCCGCGCGATCAACCTGATCGGCCAGGACACCACCTGTTACGGCGAAGATCTCGGTCTCAAGAACGGTCTCTCCGATCTCCTCGCCCGCTTAGCGCAGATCGAAACGCCGCAGGAAAAGTGGATTCGATTCCTCTACGCTTACCCGAACAAGGTCACGCAGCAGTTGCTCGATACCATCGCCCAGTACCCCGCGCTTGTGAAGTACATTGACATGCCGCTCCAGCACGCCAGCCAATCCGTGTTGAAGCGCATGAAGCGTGGCGCATCCGGTGAAATCTTCCTGAAACTCCTGGCCCGCATTCGGGCCACCATCCCCGGCGTCTCCATCCGTACTAGCTTCATAGTGGGCTACCCCGGCGAAACCGCTGTCGATTTTGAGTTCCTCTGCCAGTTCGTGGAAGCAGCCAAGTTCGACCGCCTCGGCGTTTTTTCATACTCCGACGAAGACTCCAGCGAAAGCTACAAGCTCGATGGCAAAGTAGACGCCCGCACCATCTACGACCGTAAGCGCCGTCTCATGTCCATCCAGCGTAAGATCTCCCGCGCGCGCAACCGCAAGCTGATCGGCCAGGAAGTCCCGGTGCTAGTTGACGGCCTCTCCCCTGATACCGACCTCCTCTGGCAAGCGAGGATGACGTCCCAAGCCCCGGAGATTGATGGCGTCACCCTGATCAACGATTTCGAAGGCGACGAACCCGCGCCCGGCCAGATGCGCCGCCTGCGTATCACCGAAACTCACGATTACGACGTAGTAGGAACTTTGCTCCCTTTTTACGAACGCATCACGATACCGCTGCTGCCAACATCGCCGATCCCCGAACTGATTCAACTTCGATGAC
>CAXSIG010000309.1:0-2438 GCA_964237255.1 uncultured Bryobacteraceae bacterium | reverse complement strand
CCATCTGTAAGAAGCGCCTGCCCAAACCCGCCACCGAATTTCCTTTTTGTAGTGATCGCTGCCGCACCCTCGACCTCGCAAATTGGGCGACGGAAGGTTATGTAATCACCACTCCGCTGCAAGTCGGCGACCTCGCTCCCGAAGAAGACGACGACTAACGTCAAGTAAGGCCGTGCTGCGGAACTAATTCTTCGACATCGTCAATCCAGTAACAAAAATATCTGTGTTGTGCGCAAAGCGAAGGCCATAAGCTCCGTCTGTCGATTTCAGCTTGCCTGCACCTGTCAGCTCACCTTTGTTGTAGCTGGCAACAACTGATCCGTTAATCGCGCACTCCACCGCACTTCCTTTTACCGAAAGCGAAATGTCCTGTGTCACGGGCTGGCCTCGCCCCGTGGCCTTATGGACTGCGTTGTTGCTGCCGCCAAGAAATCCGTTCATTTTGAAAGCCGCTGGCCCGAAGCCGCGCACGATGAACTTCCCGTTTCCGAATGCGGAGCAGTAAAGCTCAGTTTGATTAGAAGTACCCATGTCGTTGCCACCGATAAACAGACCGTAGGGATGGGGATGGGAGTTGAGACTCATGTACTTCGGCTCGTTGAATGTCGCTTTAACCGTGAAATCTCCAGAGCCCGTCGCATTGGCCATCCAGTACGTCGTGGCGGGGCCCGTAGTGACATGAAGTGCATCCCCCTCTTGAGCAAGCCGCGCGTCCTTGAGGGTCATACCAGCCTTCTCTTCAGCGGCATCAACCTTTCCGTTCCATCCCGAAATCTTAATGCCGCCGTCAGTCACAGCACGAGAGCCGTCGACGGTTCGGCTACCCGGAAAACCGGCGATCCGCGTTCTCAAAGAGAACAACGCGATGAACAATGCGCCAAACACGACCACACAACCGATGATGATTTTGTACCTTCTCTTCATTTGCTATACCTCAGATAGGGATATGTATTCACTAGTTACCTTTGCCGTCGGGCGGGGCTTTGTGACACGCGTGAAATGCGTCAAAGGAACCGCCCTCATATTCGAGCAGCAGGGCGCGAAGTTCTTCATCGCGCTCGCCCACTGATCAATCCCTATTTAATCGCGATTCAATCGCGGTCACTTAGGCCGGATGGCCTACCGCTCAGTATGACGTTGCTTCCGCCCCTCGCGCGCACCACTTGGCTTCTCTCACGACCGCCGGGCATCCCTCTACGCAAAGTTCAAAATATCCAATGATCTGTCCCCAAATTCCCGCCATCAAACCAGCGCCAGAGCGATCACCAAATCGTTATGACGTCCCGATCCGTCCGCCCCTATCTGAACCTTCCCGCCACCGTAACCTGCATGTCCGTTGCGAACCGCGAAGAGGCAGAAGTAAGCGGAATCAACACCAAAATCCCGATTTGTGTGCCTGATCGAAGTAGGCTCGCGCTTCCGCGTTCAAGTTGTCACTAACGTACGGTGATCGTTGGACCTGCCGGCGTGACCGTGTTTCCAATGCTGAGTTGGATAGGCACAGTTCCCGTTATGCCGGCCGGGATCTGCACGTTGACTTGCAGCACTCCAGCCACGAAGCCCGGCGCCGCGCCACCGTAGAGCACGACCGCTGTTTGTCCGCCAATCTGGACACTTACCGGCAGGTTCGGTTTAGGGTACACGGAATTGTTCACGGCGCCGGTCACCCCCGCGGGATTTGTCTGTCCCTCGCCTGTTGCGTACAGCACCAGAGTTCCTTGCGCCTGAGCCGGAAAGGCGGCCGAGTTCACGGTGCCATCCTGATTTGTGATGGCGAAGATCCCCGGAGCCGAGGGGACTACCGGCAATATGACGGTGTTGGTAGGTTTGCCTTGAACTACTACTTGCACTTGCGTAGAGGACTTACCCGTCACCTCATAGGGCACCACAGCGTTAATTTGACCGCTGCTGACATACGTCAACGGCGCTGCTACGCCGTCGAAGAACACCTGCGTGCCGGAAAGCTGCGTGGCCACACGTCCCGTGGCGTCGAGTTGCAAGCCCACTGATGTCGCGGGACCGATGCTCACTCCGGGCCCTCCGAAGATTGAGATGATCTCACCCGGCGCCACGCCGCCGGCCTTGAGCGTAGCGCCGTTGATTACGCCTTCCTTAACGATCTGGGCCGGTGTCAGTTTCCGAATGCGCAGATTGTGCTCATCGGCAAAATAGACGTTGCCGGAATCGTCTACTGCGATGCTTTGCGGTCCGTTTAACGCAGCGAGGGTAGCGAGTCCGCCATCTCCACCAAACCCCGCCGTTCCAGTGCCGGCGATCGTGGAAATCAAACCAGTCGTGGCGTCGACCTTGCGGATTCTCGCGCTGCTCGTGATGTATAGATTCGCGGTTGCGTCTACGGCCACGCCGTATAGATTGCTGCCGATAACCGCCGAAGTCGCGGGACCGCCATCACCGGGATCCTGCGTACCGCCTCCAGC
>CAXSIG010000308.1:2538-6698 GCA_964237255.1 uncultured Bryobacteraceae bacterium | reverse complement strand
GCGGCCGTTATAAACTTTCGGCACGACTATCGGCCCTCCGATGGAGGCGCCGAAATTGCGGAATGGCTGCTCTACACGCGGTGTACCCGCGCGGTTCGCAAAGAAGTTGTTCGCCAGCCATTCGGTCTAGCGCATATAGCCGAACACGCTGCCGTGCAGTTGATTGGTGCCCGTCTTGAGAAACGTATTGAATGTGCCGCCGCCGGTTCGCCCGACTTCCGCGTCGTAAGTGTTGGCTTGAATCTTCACCTCCATCACCGCTTCCAGCGAAGGGATGATCACGGCGCGATTGGTGGAATCGGTAATAGAGATACCGTCCAGCAAATAATTATTGCCGCGCACGGGGCCGCCCGCGATTGAGATTTGAGAGGAGCCGCTCTGGTCCTGCATGCGGTTAAATTTCGGGTCGCCTGCAAGAACCACATTCTGAGACAGCTTCGACATCATGAACGGATTGCGACCCAGGTTTGGGAGGTCGATCAACTTCTGGTTATCGATAACTTGACCGGTACTGGCATCACTGGTTTCGATCAGTGGCGCTTCTTCGGTAACGTTCACCGTGTCGCTCACCTGGCCCACCTCCAGGCGTAGATCCAGCGTCAGGAATTCTTGCGTATTTACTGTAACGCCGTGCCGGTCCAGCCGCTTGAATCCGGGTGCTTCGACCACCACCGAATACGTTGCGGGGTCTAGCGCGTTGAATGAAAATTCACCCACTGTATTGGTAAGAGCCGAGCGCGAAAGTTTGGTTGCCTCTTCGATGAGGCTAACCTTCGCAATCGGCACGACGGCCCCTTGCGAATCGGATACGCTACCGCGGATGCCACCCTGAAAACTTTGGGCAACAACAAGAAGTTGAGCTAACAAAAAAAGAAATACACAACGCATGGGGACCTTTCGACCAAGGTTGGAAGGGCCAACGGCAAAGTGGCGAGATCGATAACGCGGAGGTTTATCGGTTCTGCTCGGTGCTAGGAGCAGGGGCTGCAACGGGGTGCAGAGGAAACTTGCGGTAGGGTTTCAAAATAGTATGAAGCATCACCAATGTCAAGAGAACAGTGACGATCCGATAATTCCGTTAGGAAGTACGGGCGAATTTTTAGATTCCTACTCCGACGTTCATTTCCGATTCCTTGGCCCACATTACACCGATTTTTAGTAAAAATACTACGCTATAGAAGCAATACAATGCCGACAGAAGATGATTCACCGCAACCGGAAAGGCTCAGGAATCGCTGGCTGTTACAAATACGGGCAAGTTATTGTTGTCGTGATTTGGGCGCCGAAAGTTAACAGTAGCTGTTGGTTTCCCGGCGGCAAGCCGGACGGAACCATAATGTCGAGCTGATAAACGCCGACCAACCCCGGCGCGAGCCCGGCAAAGACGACCGTCGCCGGCTGGTTTCCAAAAGATGCCGATACGGCTGATGCCAGATTTACCCGGGACGTGAGCGGCCCCGGAGTCCCCGGATCGAAATACTGTCCCGTGCTACCCAGACCGGTTGCAAAGACCGCCACTACTTCACCGCCGTGCAAGGGTTCCGCCGCGGAAACGGCGTCGCCGTTCTTGTGCCCCACAGCGAAGATAACAGGGGAGAGACCGACCACCGGCAGTTCCCATGTGTTTCCAGGCTGACCGTTGTTAATTCCGACAATCGACGCCGTGGTACTTTCCATGTCCCAGGGCAATTGAATTGTTACGTGCCCATTCGAAGTACCGACTAGTGGAGCGCGGACGCCATTTACGGAAACAAAAGAACCACCCGTTGTTCTGGGAAGTGTCGATGTCAATGGGGCTAACATTCCTCCTCCAAGGTTCGAAACCGCTACGTCGGCCAATGATCCGGCGACAAATTGAGGAGTTCCATCCCAGCCAAGAAGGTTGGCGCCTACGATTACGGGAGAAGTCGGCGGGGTATGGTAACCGAGCTCCGTCAACGTATTCGCGATGCTCGGCGCACGCCCTGCAAAGAAAGTGTGCAGACTGTCGATGCCGCTTAAGAATTCGGCCGTTCCGCACGGAGCCAGCGTCGTGTCCGTCAAACACTGCTTGTTCGGGTCATTCGTGGCAATGGCGTACACCTGGTTGTACTCGCGAGTCGTTTTCTGATCCGCCCACCCGTCTGCCGCGCCCAAAAGGCTGGCCGCCTTGGACACCGCATCGAGATACACGTCACGGTACTCGGGGATCGCTAGTAGTCTGCGGGTGAGGACATTGACGGAAGTTCCATCGAAAACATCGCGGGAGAGTGAAGCAAACGAAAGATCCTTGTCCCACACAATCAGTTGCGCCAGCTTGCTGCTCTGGAAGCGATACAGGAAAAAGTTATTCATCCCGAATACGCCGTTCACGATTCCGTCTCTCTCGTTGATCACGGCTTCGATAGCGACATGAGTCAGGTAAAGCCGAGGATTTAGATACTCGGAAACGGCCGGAACAAAATTCGCGTCCGGAGTGTTATTGATCGCGGACACTAATCCGGCAAACCATGGCAGGTCCGGATCCGATTGAGAAGTTTTCAGATCCAGAAAAGCCGCATAGGATTTCGGATCCGGACCAAGGTCTTCGAAATTGTAAATCGCAGCCGCGTTCCACTCATACAGGTACCCGCCACTTTCTCCAAAATTCCGTTGCAAGAAGTTTTCGTCCACGTGTTCGACTAGATTGTAATAACCAAAGTAACTGTTATTGATAAACACTCGTGCCGCAACTTCCCGAGGAGCTGGAAGGCCCATGCGGGTAAATAGCCGGAAGGCGATTCGCTCATGGATAGTACTCGGATCCTGATTGTTCGCTTTCAAAACAAAGAAACCGAGATTCAAAAAGGTTTGGGTCTTGACGTACTTAGTAATATTAACGTCCAGGTTCGGCTTAATCGGGCTGCGACTGCCGCTGCCTCGCGACCGGATGCCAACCGTGGCGTTGATGCCATTCCAAGACAGATTCGCCTGGTAATAAGTATTTGATTGATAGTTCTTGCGTAACAGGTCCCAATCTGAGGAGTTGACTGTCAGATAGATGTCCTGAACCTTCGTGTCATCCCAAAAATCGATAATCTGTGACGCAACTTGTCCAAAAAGACTTCCCGAAAATATTGCTCCTGCTAGAAAACATGTAAGCCAATTGAAACATTTAAACCGAGCCCGTGTCATTGAAGTAGGCTGAACCCTAATATTAAAGTTGTGTTGCGGAACTTAACCGAATTATTACGACAAAGCGGCTAGGGTTTCAGCTAAGATCAGCGTTCCCTGCGCGATCGCTTCCGGAGACGCATACTCATCCGGCCTATGACTGAACCCACCTCGACACGGGATGAACAACATGGCAGTCGGTGCGACAAGGGACATAAATAGCGAATCGTGATAAGCCCGACTGATCATGCGGCGATACGAAGCGCCATGTTTCTTCGCGGCGGTTTCCAGAGCGTCAAGGATATTTGGATCACACGTCGCGGGCGGATCGGCGTTTAACAAGTCAATCTTAAGAACCACTTTTCGCCTCGCCGCAATCTCAGAGGCGGCTTGTCGAACTTAGGCAAGCACGGCGTCGCGGCGCGCTCCATCAATATCGCGAATATCGATCTCCATATGAGCGGCGCTCGGAACGACGTTTACCGCGCGAGGAAAGATGTCGCAAATTCCTGTCGTGCCGACTGCATCCGGCGAACCGGTTCCAAGCGCCGCACCCTCCCGCCTTACAGGCATCAGCATCGCTCCAGCATGTCCACCCTCGCCCTCCACATCGATCCGCAACGTAGCGGGCGCGGCAATAGCGGTCACAATCCCCAAATCCGTGCCCTCGCGTTCCAGGATCGGCCCTTGTTCGATATGTAGCTCGACGAACGCGGAGTACACGCCGGAGCGAAGTATTACCGAATCGAGAGAGCCCGTAAAGCCCGCATTTTCGCGCGCTTGGTCGAGCGATTTGCCTTCGGAGTCACGAAGCGGCTGATTCAGCAACCCCGTCATCAACCGGCTCCCGAGACAACCGATACCGAAGCGAGTCGGCTCCTCTGAGGTAAACACAACCAGCTCGATAGAGCGTTTCGGCGTAAAGCCGGAGCGCTGCAAAGCCCGAATCGCCTCTAGCCCACCAAGAACTCCGACCGGTCCATCGAATCGCCCGCCATTCGGAACGGCATCGATATGGGAGCCGGTTG
>CAXSIG010000308.1:1347-2505 GCA_964237255.1 uncultured Bryobacteraceae bacterium | reverse complement strand
CGATCCATCGAGCGAAGGTATTGCCCGCCGCGTCCTCGCGTATCGTAAGTTCAGCTTCCGCGCAAAGCGCTTTCACAAACTGACGGGCGCGCAAGTCGGCTTCGGTATACACCACGCGAGTGACAACCGGCGCCGGTTCGGAGGAGATTCGTCCGAGTTGATCGAGTTCGTTCGCCAGACGTTGTCCGTCGACGGAGAGCGCCATACTATCGGTTCCAGTCCTTATAAATGAGGTACTTCGCCGGCGTCTTTCCCAGTGCGCCAAACCATTGCGGCAGATACGGCGCCATCCAGATAAAATCTCCTGCTGCGGTGGGATACCAACGGTCCCCCAGGCGATAGATGCCGCCGCCTTCCAGCATGAGAAGTCCGTGCTCCATCACATGCACTTCCACCATCGGAAGCGACGCGCCGGGGTTGTAGACCATGGTGTTCACTGCCATGTCAAACGCGGGATGGGAAGGGAGCAAGCTACGGACTTGAAGATCAGGGTCGCCTTGCAATGCTACGGACGTCACTGACGTTTCTTTACCAACAACGAATTCCGGCGTTTGAATCCCCTCGATAGGTAAGTAAGGTTTCTCGATCACCGCTGCTCGCGATATTGTGACAGCAGAGAGGGAAACGTTACATCTGGGCGGCAACCATGCGTATCCGCCGGCAGCTAAATGCGAGTCGCCAACTTGTATTCCGCCTTCAAGGACGTACAAAAATCGCTGAAGCTCAACAGCCCCTAGCGTGCCGCCCGCTTCGAACTCCGCCGTGTACTGCGTAAACTGCGCACCCAGCGCGGGCGCGGCATGGACAATTGCTGTTGCGCCCTGCATCCCGGGCAGCGGGGCACGGACGAACGTGTCGGGCGTCTGGAGCAAATGGTCAGGAAAACGAGCGCTGCGTGTATATCCGAGTTGTTGCATGTTTAGTTCGTTGGGCGTACCAATTGTCCGCGGCGAGCGCCGGGAAATCCACCGTTGAGAAAAATCGTTTCTCCACGCCGCATCGTGCGCTTGACCGTAGAGCGAAAGGTTTCCCCTGCGTAGGGACTGATCGGGTGGCGATGAGCCATCGTTTCTTTAGTCAATGTTGACGGAGCGGATAAGTTCAGAAGCGCGAGATCGGCATGGTTGCCTTCTCGAATCTCTCCCTGATTTGCCAAAC
>CAXSIG010000308.1:0-1337 GCA_964237255.1 uncultured Bryobacteraceae bacterium | reverse complement strand
AAACCGCAGCGCCGGATGGTGCGCCAGCAACGCCGCGATTCGCTCGACACCCAGACCACACTCGAGAAGAACGGAGAGCGTCGATTGGACGCCCGCAATGCCTCCCCAAGCGCTATCGAAGGCGCCGGTTTTCATTTCCGGTGGAGCGGGCGAGTGATCCGAAGCGACGATGTCCACCGTACCCTTCACAACTTCGTCTAGAAGCTCCGACTGGTCGCGAGCCCCTCGAAGCGGTGGCGCGCATTTCGCCACAGCGCCTAACCGTTCCAGGTCTTCTTCGGTGAAAAACAAATAATGCGGACACGTCTCGATCGAAACATCGACGCCGCGCGCTCGAGCTTCCGCCGCCAGCACCACGCCGCGGCCACAACTGATATGAACGATGTGAAGCTTCGCGTGAGCCTCCCCGGCAATCAGGCACGCGCGTCCAATTGCTTCCAATTCCGCCAGAACGGGCCGGGAGTGAAGAAACGTTTCGATGGCGGAGAGCCCGGTGTGAGTCAGTTTGCGCGACAACTCACGCGTGAGCTCTTCGCTCTCCGCATGCACCGCGACAGGCAGGTTCAGCTTGGCCGCTTCCACCAATCCCTCATAGAGAGTGAGATCGTCTGCACGAGGAAACTCAGGTAATCCGGAGTTACAAAGAAACGCTTTGAACCCCACCACACCGCGCTCGGCCATCTCCGGCATTTCGCGGACGCTTTCTGGCATCAAACCGCCCCAGATGCCGAAGTCGGCGATGGATGCGGCTTCCAGCGCGGCCCGTTTCTTATCGAATTCACACGCGTTTACCGTACAGGGCGTGGCAGCTAACGCGCGACTCCCAGTAGCCGCTCCTTCCCATTCCGTTCGTCCAGGCTCGTTGAAGTGCAAATGGACGTCAATGGTCGCCGGAAAAATATGCAGTCCTGTTGCATCAATCGAAACATCCGCGCCAGCCAAATCCAATCCCACTGCCTGAATGTGTTGGTCTTCAATCCGGATATCGGCGCGTTCTGTTCCAGCAACCGTAACAACAGTTCCGCCGCGAATGAGTTGCGAACTCATAGGGACTGTTCGGTCAAACCGATAAATTCCAGCCCCGCGGAAAGCGCAGCCTCCACATCCTGTGCCTTCACCGATTCATCCGGGTGATGACTCAGGCCACCCGGGCTCCTCAGGAACAACATCGCGGCCGGCATGGCACGCGCCACAATCATGGCATCGTGCCCGGCGCCGCTCGGCATCCGGTGGGGGATCTGTCCGCTGCGATGCACGGCTGTTGCAAGGGTTCCGGAGAACGCCTCGTTCATCGGCACGGATGGTTGATCGAGTGTCAGGAGAGGCGTGAACTTCAG
>CAXSIG010000307.1:3529-6718 GCA_964237255.1 uncultured Bryobacteraceae bacterium | reverse complement strand
TACACCCAAATCACCGCGCCTTGCGAAAACGCAAAGAACGCGATGAATCCAATCAGCAGCCAGACCAGCAGATTTTCGTTGTGTCCCGACGCGAATACCGCCGCTACGCCGGCAAGGCAAGCGGCAGTCCCCACCGATCCGATAAGAAGTAAACGCTTGCGGCCCACGCGGTCGATAATCATCATCGCGATGGTCGTAAAGAGAAGGTTTGTTGCGCCGATCGCCACAGCTTGCAGATCGCCCGAGACCTTGCTGAAGCCGGCCTTCGCGAAGATATCGTTGAGGTAATAGAGGATCGCGTTGATACCGGACAACTGGTTGAACATGCCGATGGAAATCGCGAAGAAGATCGGCAGGCGATACTTGCGTTGAAAGAGCGGTTCCGCGCCGTGGCTCTGATCGAGATCGACCGACGCCGAAATCTGTGCCAGCTCGGCATCCGGATTGTCTTCGCCAATCTGCCCCAGCACCACGCGAGCTTCCGCCGTCCGTGCTTTCGAAACCAGCCAACGTGGGCTACGAGGAATCACAAACAGCATCAGAAAGAACAGTGCTGCCGGGACGGCTGAAACGCCCAACTTCCACCGCCATTCCGCTTCACCGAAGTTAGCCAGCCCAATCAGGTAATTCGAAAAATAAGCCAGCAGGATGCCTGCGACTACATTGAATTGAAAGAAGCCGACCAAACGTCCACGCCACTTCGCGGGAGCAATCTCCGCGATGTACATCGGACCTAAAACGGATGATCCCCCGATCCCCAGGCCACCAATAAAGCGGAACACCACCAACGACGTCCAGTCCCAAGCAAACGCGCACCCGATGGCGGAAACGACATACAGGAATGCCATGCCCCGAAGGCTGTCGCGACGGCCATAGCGATCGCCGGGATAACTCGCGACCATCGCACCCAGGATGGTGCCCCAAAGCGCGCTGGCGACCGTTAAACCGAGTCCACCCGGCGTTAGATTGTATGCATTGGTAAGGGCTTTGGTAATGCCGGCGATCACCGCCGTATCGAAACCGAACAACAACCCGCCGAGCGCAGCGACAATCGTACTGCGAACCAAAATCCCCGATAAACTCATTCGCCCGCCCCCGCCGACGCGCTTAGTCTATCAGGCAATACAAGCTATCCATCTCTCTTCGGCCATTCCGACAATGCTGTTTCGCACGCCACGCAGAGACCGGGCGGAACTCGACTAAAAGGCAACCGCGCGGTCCTATCAATTTCCGCCTGGAGCCTGGCTTTTCGAACAGGCTCCTCCACCAGATCTACATCTCCACCACGAATTTGGGCAAGGCGGGCTTTCAACTCATCGAAACGGTCGAAAAATTCAAACCCGCCTTTGGAAAACTCTTTGATCAATCGGACGGCCACATCAATGTCCGAATCAGGTCCCGCATCGCCGCGCGCTACGGAGCCAAAGAACGAGGCACCAGCCACGCCAGCCGCCCGCAACTCCGATTCAGAACTCCGCAGCAGCGCAGTCAGTTCCTGCAGTTCCACAAGTTGAGCTTACCGCCGGTCGCGCAGTTTGGAGAAGAGCCGCAGAATTTCAAGATAGAGCCAAACCAGGGTCACCATCAACCCGAACGCCCCATACCATTCCATGTACTTCGGAGCATTGCTGCGCGCCCCCTGCTCGATGAAGTCGAAATCGAGAATCAGGTTCAGCGACGCGACAATCACCACACCGACGCTGAACAGAATCCCAACCGTCCCCGAACCGAAGATCCCGGGCACCTGAATGTGAAATAGGCCCAAGATCATCGATAGGAAGTAAGTCAGCGCGATCCCGCCTGTAGCCGCAACCACGCCAAGCTTAAACTTCTCGGTCGCGCGAATTACGCCGCTGCGGTACGCGATCAGCAGCGCGAAGCAAGTGCCGAACGTCAGCGCCACGGATTCCATCGCAATGCCCGGGAAGCGCAACTCAAACATGGCGGAAATGGATCCGAGGAACAGGCCTTCCAGCAGCGCGTAAGCGGGAGCCGTAACGCCCGCCCATTCTTTCTTGAAGATTGTAATCAGCGCGAATACGAAACCGCCCAGCGCGCCGATCATGGTGAAGCCCCCGACCGATGACAGGTCGCCCGAAGAGATCGCGCGATTCCACGTGTACACTGCCGTCGCCAGTACCAGCAGGAGAAGAACGCCTGCCTTATTAACCGTTCCAGCAACGGTCATCGAAGGGCCATAGCCCGCGCGGGTTCCGGTTACATCGTAAGTGTTGCCATTGAAGACGGGATTTGAGGTTTGCATAATCCTTTACTAGTTTATTAGACGCGGGCCGTGCCTCTTAGGTTCACGCGACGCAAACGCAGCGCATTGGCGATTACCGACACGGAACTGAGCGTCATGGCGGCACTGGCGAACATAGGGCTGAGTAGCACTCCAAAGAAAGGGTAAAGAAGCCCGGCCGCGATCGGCACACCCAGAAGGTTATAAAGAAAGGCGAACCATAAATTCTGTTTTATGTTCCGCACCGTTGCGACGCTCAAGCGCCGGGCGCGCACCAGAGCGGTTAAACCCCCGGAGAGAAGCGTGATGGACGCGGTGTTGATCGCTACGTCCGAACCGGAACCCATCGCGATACTCACGTCGGCTTGCGCCAGCGCGGGAGCGTCGTTCACGCCATCGCCCGCCATGGCGACTTTGCGGCCCTTCGCCTGAAGATTGCGAATAAAGGCATGCTTCGCCTCCGGAACCGCGTTCGCTTCCACTTCCAAAATGCCGGCCTGCTTCGCAATCGCGTCCGCCGCGCTCCGGCTATCGCCAGTCAGTAAATACAGACTTAAACCCTCGGAACGCAGCAGGGCGACGGCGGATGCGGAATCGGGACGAATCGGATCCGCGGCCGCGATGATTCCTCGCTCCTCGCCGTCGATCCAAATCGACATACGCGTTTCCGCGCCGCCGGATTCCGCTTGCCGAACACTCACGCTCTGTCCGTCTACTGTCCCCGACACTCCTTTGCCAGCCTCCGAAGCAAATCTAGACGGCTTCGTCAACTGTAGCCCGCGGTCCTGGGCCGCTTTGACAATCGCTGCTGCTAGCGGATGTTCGCTCGCTTGTTCCAGGCTGGCAGCCATCCGAAGAAGGTCATCCGGCGGGTGATTTGTTACAGCCGGCTTGCCCTGAGTGACAGTTCCGGTTTTATCCAAAACCAGGGTATCGACGGCAGCAAA
>CAXSIG010000307.1:2449-3519 GCA_964237255.1 uncultured Bryobacteraceae bacterium | reverse complement strand
GAGAGCCTCCGCATTGCGAATGAGCAATCCTTCCCCGGCGCCGCGGCCCGTAGCAACCAGGATTGACATCGGCGTAGCCAGCCCCAGCGCGCATGGGCACGCGACGATCAGCACCGCCACCGCATTCACCAGAGCGAAACCGGGATTGACGAAATACCAAGCGGCGAAAGTGATAAGCGCCGCCGCGACCACAGCGGGAACGAACCACGCCGCAACACGATCCGCCAAACGCTGTAGAGGCGCCCGGGTACGCTGCGCCTCCCCCACCAACTGAACGATCCGCGCCAGCACCGTTTCGGACCCTACCCGTTCCGCACGCATCAACAGCGAGCCCGAACCGTTCGCCGTTCCCCCGGTAAGCTGCGCGCCTTCCGTTTTCTCCACCGGAATCGGCTCACCGGTGAGCAAAGACTCGTCTACGGATGAACGGCCCTCCGTCACCACACCATCCACGGGAACCGACTCGCCTGGCCGCACTCGCAAGATTGCCCCCTTGCGAACATGTTCCAGCGGGATATCCTCTTCTTTTCCGTTCTTGCGAACCACCCGAGCTGTCTTCGGGGCCAGGTTCAGCAGGCTGCGTAAAGCCTCCGTAGTGCGCGCCCGCGCCCTCAGTTCCAGCACTTGGCCCAGGAGTACTAACGCCACGATCACAGCAGCGGGCTCGAAATAAAGTTCCATTCCGCGCCCGCGCAGAAGCGACACTACGCTGTAGAGATACGCGGTACCCGAACCAAGCGCTATCAGGCTGAACATGTTGAGGTTACGGGTGACCAGCGACATCCATGCGCGCTCCCAAATCGGCCGGCCGGCCCACAGAACCACCGGAGTGGAAAGAGCCAGTTCGGCCCAGGGCATCCACATCGCGTGTGGTAAAAACATGGTGACAAAAAGCGGTGCCGTGAAGGCGGCCGCGATCCAGAATCGGCGGCTCATGTCGATCAGTTCTTCATTGGGCGCCGCTTCGGCGGAAACAGTCTTCGGTTCAAGCGCCATGCCGCAGATGGGACACGGTGCCGGCTTCGGACTCACGATCTCCGGGTGCATCGGACAGGTGTACTCGGCAGCGA
>CAXSIG010000307.1:0-2439 GCA_964237255.1 uncultured Bryobacteraceae bacterium | reverse complement strand
CGGGGGCGGCGCAAGTTCCGGATGAAGGTACCGGTCGGGATCGGCTTCGAATTTGCGAATGCAGCCCAGGCCGCAGAAGTAATACGTCTCGTGTTCGTGCTCCAGTGACCCGGCGGACTTTTCCGGTACTACGGTCATGCCGCATACCGGGTCTTTCACTGGAATTGTCGTCATGATTTCAAGCGGAAGCGTAGAAAAATATTCCCGCCAACCGGATGCTGTCCGTAGGTGGGTTTCAAAGCATCGGGTAGCGTATAAAATTCAATGTTCGCGCCGATACCCGATTGGATGTGCGGGAATAGCGGAAAGTCTCGGGTGTAGCCGATTGTGTAAGCGCCGATGCGGTAGTTCGCACCTTCGTGACCGAACAGCTCGTCCTTGTCGACAAGCTCCGCCCGTCCAGTAAGGATGTTGCGTTTGGAAACCGGCAGGACGGTTTCGAGAACGTAGGAATTGCCGTTGTGCTGGGATTCCGTATTGTGATTGCGACCCCAGATAAACGTGCTGGACCAGTCGCCCGCCTTCAGATTGCGTGTGTAGGCGAGCGAAGCGGTGGAACGCACCTGGTCGTTGTTTTCGAAGCGTTCGGGATTGTGAAGCCGACCCGCTGAAACTTGTGCCGCCCAGTTCTTTGACGGGAAAAACCAGAGCCGGGCAGACCAGGAATCGATCGCGCCGGAATCGATGTTCCAGCGATTTTCGTTGGGCTCCGCGCCGTAAAAGCCGCTGGCTTCGAGCTTCACTTTCTTGTAAGCGACGCCGGCTGTGATTACTTCGTTCGCGATATGCGTGGAATCCTGCCAGTGGTGCGCGATGGTCGCTTGCGGGATTTCAGAAGCGGACGCTCGATGCGGAAAGGCAACGGGGCCGAGAGCGGGGTCGCCGACCGGAGCGAAGTAAATGCTCCACGTCGCATTTTCAGAGAGCGTGTGGGAGTACAGAAATCCAAGCGACATGATGAAGTCGTGTGGATGCTGGCCGTCGACGATGGGCTTGTCAAACGCCGTCTCGCCGGTCTGGAACAGCAGTGGATAGCGGCGTCCGGTGACGGTCGCGGGGTCGAGCGAGAGCATGAGATCCACCTGGAAGGCGCCGTTCGCTCCAGCTTTGTGCTGCGCGTTGACCATGAACCAATTGGCCGAGTAAAACTTGTCGTGGCCGCGCGCGCCGGATTGTTGGCTTTCGTCGATAAAGATGTTAGCCATGAACATGGTTTGCCATGTTCCGAAAGGGTGCATGATCATCGGCATGTGCCAGGACCGCGGGTTTTCAGACGTTCCCGTTGCCAGGTTCATGAGCGACATGCCGGCGTCGTTCATATGGTCCATATCCATATTCATTTCCTGGGCGGCGGCAAACGAAGCCATCGCCAGAAACGTTGGTGCGAGTTTCAAGACAGTTCTCCCGATTAAGTATTTTGTGGACGAGCAAGGGCCGCGGGACGGAGAACGATTAGAGGCGGAGAACGGTGATTTGTGCGGGAGGACTTTGCGGAGCGAGTTCGGCTGGAGGAGTAAAGCGGTAGCCGGTTACAACGATACAATCTTCGGACACGATCGCCGAAGGCGCCACCGCGCTATCTAGTTGTACGGAAATAGGCTCGACAGGAACGGATGCGTCAATCGTCCGATCCGTGTTGCCGGTATGTGGACAGCAGGCGTGAGCCGCCTGTTGGGCCGTGGAACAGGCCAACAGACACTGCGCGGTGAGCAGGCACAAGAGCGCCAGGAACAGGACGAAAGCTCTGTTTCTCACTCCTTCAGGATACGACATCGGCTGGGGCGAATCATGGGATCTCCGTATTGAGAAATGATTTCAATATTTTGCATAATTCACAGGCGACTAATAAATGAAACCCGGAATTTTGTTCTTCTTTGCTTGCAGCGCCGGAATATTCGCGCAAAATGCGGCGGTGACCGTGGCGGTAGATGCACAGGCAAATCGCCACGCCATCAGCCCGCTCATCTACGGAGTTAGTTGCGGCGATACGCCGAGTCTTACTGACCTGAACGCGACTCTGAACCGCTATGGCGGCAATAACAGCTCCCGCTATAACTGGCAGACCAACGCCGACAATCGCGGAGCCGACTGGTATTTCGAAAGCATTGGCGATTCCAGCGCAACGCCGGCACAGCGCGGCGACAGCTTCATCATGAGTTCTCGTAGCGGCGGGGCGGAACCTCTGATCACGATACCCATGATTGGGTGGGTGGCGAAGCTGGGAGCCAATCGCTCGAAGCTGTCCAGCTTTTCGATCGGCAAGTATGGTCCGCAAACCGGAAGCGATGCCTCATGGTTCCCGGACGCCGGAAATGGCGTTCACACAAATGGCGCGCTTGTAACGGGCAATGATCCAAACGATGCGAATGTTGCAGCGGATTCGTCCTTCCAGGCTGGGTGGGCGCAACATATGGTGAGCACCTTCGGCCGCGCGGGATC
>CAXSIG010000306.1:3125-6731 GCA_964237255.1 uncultured Bryobacteraceae bacterium | reverse complement strand
GGAATCGCGCAACGCTCGGTGGCAGTTTGGGGACGGCTTCGCCCATTGGCGATGCGGCTCCTTTGTTGATGGCCCTCGATGCGTCGGTTCACCTGAGCGGGGCGACCGGGGACCGAGTGATTCCTTTGGCTTCGTTTTTCACCGGCTTCCGTCAGACGGTGTTAGCGACCGGCGAACTGATTCGGGCGATTGAAATTCCAAAGCCGTTCCCCTCAGTGGCTGCCTTTTATAAGGTGAGTAAGCGGCGTGCCGACGACATCAGCACGGTGGCAGTGGGGTTTTCGTTGAACCTCGATTCGGCGGGAAAGATTACTGGTGCGCGGTTTGCATTAGGGGGCGTGGCCGCCGTGCCCTTGCGGGTCACGTCTGCGGAACAGATCGCGACGGGCGAAGTGTGGAATGCGCAAACGGCGGAACGGGTCGGAGATGAACTGCAGCGCGTGCTCCTTCCGATCAGCGACCATCGGGGATCGTCGGCGTATCGGCTGGCGATGGCGAAGAGCTTGGTCGAGAAATTTTATTGGGAGAGCCGGGCATGAAAGCGGTTCCGCATGAGAGTGCGCGCGCCCATGTTTCGGGTGAAGCGCTGTATACGGACGATCTGTGCGGGCGCTTTCCCCGCCTTCTTCATGCATGGCCGGTGATGGCCCCACACGCTCACGCGCTGCTTCGCGCTTTGAGTTCGGCGCCGGCGCTGGGTACGCCGGGAGTTGTGACGGTGCTTACCGCGGCCGATGTCCCGGGTGAGAACGACACCGGATCAAACCGGCATGATGAGCCGCTGTTCCCTACCGAGGTGATGTATCATCGGCAGCCGGTTGCGTGGGTGTTGGGGGAGAGTCTGGAAGCGGCTCGGTTGGGAGCCGCGTTAGTGCAGGCCGAGTATGAGCCGCTGCACGCGATAGTCACCATTGCGGAAGCCATCACTGCGGGAAGCTTCCTTGCCGACTCGCTGAACCTGAGTCGCGGCGATATTCATGCGTATCGGAGCAGCCCAGTGCAGTTTTCGGGCGAGCTTGCTATCGGCGGCCAGGAACACTTTTATCTGGAAACGCAGAGCGCTCTCGCTCGCATGGATGAGACCGGCGGCGTAGTCGTGGATTCTTCTACGCAACATCCCGCGGAAACGCAGGACATTATCGCGCGAGTGCTGGGCGTCCCTTGGAGCCGCGTCACTGTGCAGTGTTTGCGTATGGGTGGCGGGTTCGGCGGGAAGGAAGTACAAGCTAATCCCTTCGCGGCCCTTGCGGCGCTTGGAACGTGGAAGACGGGGCGGCCTGTGCGGGTGCGGCTTCCCCGGTCGCTTGACATGGCGCTTACCGGAAAACGACATCCGTTTCTGGCGCGCTATCGCGCGGGTTTTCAGAAGGGCGGAAAATTGGATGGGGTTCGGATTGAACTCTATTCCGATGGCGGGTGGAGTCTGGACCTTTCGCTGCCGGTTCTTTCGCGCGCCATGTTTCACTGCGATAACGGGTATCTGCTGCCGAACGCGGAAATTATTGGGCAGGTTTGCCGGACGCATAAGACGTCGCAGACGGCGTTTCGCGGTTTCGGCGGACCGCAGGGCATGATCGTCATCGAAGAGATCATGGGGCAAGCGGCGCAACGTCTCGGTCTTCGGCCCGACGCGGTTCGAGAACTAAATTTTTACCGTGAAGGCGATTCCACGCATTACCGGCAGACCGTGAAGCATCCGGATCGGTTAGCTCGAATTTGGAGCACGCTCAAGGAGACCAGTGCCTTCGAGCAACGGGCGCGAAACGTTACAGACTTTAACGCCGCTCACCCATTTACCAAGCGTGGAATCGCCATCACGCCGATGAAGTTCGGCATCTCTTTTACCGCGACTTTTATGAACCAAGCGGGAGCGCTGGTTTTGATTTATCGGGACGGGAGTGTCCAGGTGAATCATGGCGGAACGGAAATGGGGCAGGGTCTCCACACGAAGGTCCGGCAGATCGCGGCAGAAGCACTGGGCATTTCTGCTGAGCTTGTTCGCGTTATGCCGACCCGTACCGATAAGATTCCGAACACGTCGGCCACCGCGGCTTCCGCCAGTACGGATCTAAACGGCGCCGCGGTGTTCGATGCCTGTAAACAGCTGCTTGCGCGGTTGGCTCCGGTGGCGGCGAGCATACTCGGCTGTGCCGATGCGGAGGTTCGTTTCGCTGGCGACCAAGTGCTGTGCGAAGGCGGAGATAACGCTCCTGTACCTTTCGCGCAGGTTGTGGCTTCCGCTTATCGACAACGCGTTCCGCTGTTCGCCCAAGGCTTTTACCAGACGCCCGGAATTCAATACGACCAAGCTAGTTTGAGCGGCAAGCCATTCCATTATTTTGCTTGGGGAGCGGCGGTATCCGAAGTCGAGGTGGATGTTTTTACGGGCGATACCCGCGTCGTTCGGGTGGATCTTCTGGAAGACGTCGGATCCGCTCTCTCGCCCACGGTGGATCGCGGACAGATTGAAGGCGGCTTTATGCAGGGGCTGGGATGGTTGACCATTGAGGAACTTCTGTGGGATCTGGAGGGTCGTCTTACCACCGGGAGCGCGTCCACTTATAAGCTGCCTTCGTGGTCTGAGTTGCCTGAGGTGTTTAACGTCGACTTCCTGGAGCGTGCCGCCGATCCGGATGTGATCTTCGGAAGCAAGGCTGTCGGTGAGCCGCCGTTTATGCTTGCGTTGTCTGTGCGGGAGGCGATCCGTGCCGCAGTCGCCGCTTGCGGGTCGGGTAAGCCGGTCAGTCTGTCGAGCCCCGCCACACCTGAGCGCGTGTTCTTCGCGATCCGCGATGTGCAGGCGACGCACTCGACAGCCGGAGCTTAAGTGCTACTTCGCGCAACACTGTTCCACACTCCCGCGAATGCGTTTGTCGATTCCGGCGCGCTCCATGCGTTCGAAGATGGAGGGCTGCTGATTGAGAATGGCCGCGTTGGCGCGGTGGGTGAGTTTTCCCGGATTCGCGCAGCGCACCCCGATGTGCTGGTTCGCGATCTTCGCGGCGGATATTTGCTTCCTGGTTTTGTGGACACGCATATCCACTTTCCTCAACTGCGCATTTTAGGCGGGCTGGGGTGCCAGTTGCTCGATTGGCTGGACACTGTGGCGCTTCCCGAAGAGGCGCGTATGAGCGATGCGGCTTATGCGCAAGACACGGCAAAACGATTTATAAGCGCGATGGCGCGGCATGGCACGACAACGGCGCTGGTCTTCGGTTCGCATTTCGCGCCCGCCACTCGGTGCTTATTCGAAGCGGGTGAGCGCGCCGGTTTACGCATCGTGAGCGGCTTGGTGTTATCGGACCGGCTACTGCGTCCGGAGCTACACGTGACTCCGGAGCGCGCCTATCGCGAGAGCAAAGAATTGATCGCGCAGTTTCACGGTAGCGGACGGTCGTTGTATGCGGCTACTCCGCGGTTCGCGCTATCGGCATCGGAACGCATTCTCGAGGTGTGCCAGACGCTGCTTCGCGAACATGGCGATCTTCGCTTTCAGACCCACATCAATGAGAACTCCATCGAGATCGCGGAAGTGGCCGCTTTGTTTCCTTGGGCTTCGGATTATCTGGCTGTCTACGAGCGCTATGGTTTATCGCGGCCGGGTGC
>CAXSIG010000306.1:0-3115 GCA_964237255.1 uncultured Bryobacteraceae bacterium | reverse complement strand
GCGCATAACGTTCATGCTTCCGAATCCGAAATGCGACGACTGGCAGCCGCGGGCAGCGCGGTCTCGCACTGTCCGTGCAGCAATGCCGTGCTGGGGAGCGGGACGTTCGCGATGCGACAGCATCTGGATGCGGGGGTTCGCTTCGCACTCGGGACCGATGTGGGCGGGGGCACCGGCTTCGGCATTCTCAAGGAAGCGCTGCAGGCTTACGCGCTTCAACGACTCAGGCCGGATGGGGTGCAGCTAACGGCCGCTCAACTGCTTTATCTGGCGACTCGCGCCGGGGCCGAAGCGCTGCAGTTGGAACAAGAGACAGGTGACTTTTCGCCCGGCAAATCGGCAGACTTCGTGTACCTTCGTCCGCCGGACGGTAGCGTGCTGCAGGCCGTGCTGGAGCGTGCTGACGACCTCCATCGCGTTCTGGCAGCACTGTTCACGTTGGCTGGCGCGGATGCCGTTGGCGAAGTGCAGGTAGGAGGAGAGCCGGTTCGTTATGACGATTGAGGATTTGAACGGGCTGGAGCGCGCGGCATTTGTCGACGCCATTGGTTGGGTCTACGAGCATTCGCCGTGGGTTGCGGAACGTGCATGGGAACGTGTTCCTTTCTCCAATCTGGAATCGCTTCATAGTGCGACCGACGCTGAAGTGACACGAGCTACACGTGATGAGCAACTCGCTTTGCTGCGTGCACATCCCGATCTGGGTACCCGTATGAAACTGAGCGACGCGTCCGAATCGGAGCAGTCCGGCGTGGGTCTCGATCAACTCACGCCCGATGAGTTTGCGGCGCTCAACGAAACGAATCGTGAGTATCGCGCCAAGTTCGGCTTTCCCTTTCTTTTTGCGGTGAAGGGAAGTACCAAACACGAAATCCTGGCGGCGCTGCAAACGCGCGTTCACTCCACAGCGGACGTGGAATTTGTCGAAGCGCTACGGCAAGTCAGCCGCATCGCCGGGCTCCGTTTGCGAAGCTATTTAGAGCAGGAGAAATAGTTGGAACAGTTCGCGAGCGGATGGAAACGGAATTATTACGGCAAGGGCGATGTCATTGCATATCGCTTGAATCGGGACGGCGTTACTCCTGAGGGCCAGAGCCCGGTCTTCGGCGCGAATGTGCAGTTGCTGGTCTATGGCGACGCGTTCTGGCCGACCTACACCACCGGCGATAACACCGGCTTAGTCGCTACCGATTCCATGAAGAATTTCATTCAGCGCGAGACTTTGAACTTCACGGGTCCCGATCTGGAGGCTTACTGCCAATTTCTTGCGCAGAAGTTTGTAGCGACCTACGAACAAGTGGAGGGTGCGCAAGTCTCGGCAGTGGAAATTCCGTATGGAGCGATTTCGGGACAATCCGGGTCGTTTCAGCCTGGCGGCAACGAGCGTCTGACTGCGCGCGTGGAGAGCAATAGGAGCGGGGTTGCGGAAACGGTTTCCGGGATCAAGGGGTTTCGGATGGTGCGACTGGGCGGCAGCGCGTTCTACGGATTCGTTCGCGACCAATACACCACGCTTCCGGAAATTAAGAATCGTCCGCTCAACATGTGGCTCGATCTGGAATGGCAGTACACGGCGCCGGAGCACGCATTGTCAAACGGACGAACATCGTCGCGGGTTCGCGATCTGGTTTTTGCAACGTTCGGGGCGTTCGAATCGGGAAGTATTCAACAGGTGATTTATCAGATGGGAACCAAGATTCTTGCCGAAATCCCCTCGATCGCCGAGATCCATTTAGAAGGGAACAACCGCACTTGGGACGCTGCTGCCGAGCAAGGCGAAACGCTCGGCGTGTTTACCGATTCGCGTCCGCCCTTCGGCTGCCTGGGCTTGAGGCTGCGTCGCGAGTAATGGCAAAGCTTTCCACTCATGTCCTGGATACCGCACGGGGTCTGCCGGCTGAAGGCGTAGTTATTGAGCTGCGATCCGACGACGGAGGGCTGTTGTCCAACGTCGTGACGAATCGCGATGGTCGAACCGATCAACCGCTTCTATCGGCGACCGAGTTGCCGATTGGCAGCTATGAACTCATTTTTCACGCGGGCGATTACCTTCGTCGCGTCGGGTTAACGACGGATCGTCCACACTTTCTGGAGACGGTTCCTGTCCGGTTCCATATCGCCGACCCGTTCGGCAACTATCACGTTCCGCTGCTGCTCTCGCCGTTCGCTTACAGCACATACCGGGGTTCCTAATGGGTAAACTGCTCCTTCATGCCGAGGATTGCATCGCGAGATGCCGCGCTCTCGCGAAACATAGCGAAGACCCAAACTGCACCACACGTACGTTTCTCTGCAATGCCATGCACAGCGTTCACGCAGATTTGCGCGGATGGATGGAGAGTCTCGGCATGCAGGTGCGCCTGGATAACGCGGCGAATTTGCGGGGCCGTTACGGCACGGCGCCTCAGACTTTGTACATCGGTTCGCATCTGGACACGGTGCCGAATGCCGGCGCGTTCGATGGCATTCTGGGCGTCGTGATCGGCATCAAGTTGGTGGAACTGCTGAAGGGGCGTGCACTTCCGTTCGCAATTGAGGTTCTTGGATTCTCCGAGGAAGAAGGCGTGCGATTCAGCTTTCCATTCATCGGGAGCCTTGCTTTCATCGGGGAACTCTACGATTTCCACGGCATGCGAAAGGACAGCCAGGGCGTATCGCTGGAAGATGCGCTGTTGACATGGGACCTGCCCGATATCGAAGAGAAGCCGGAGCAATCGCTTGGCTACCTGGAGTTTCACATCGAGCAGGGACCGCTGCTGGAGAGCCTTTCGCTGCCACTTGGAATTGTTCAGGCAGTCTCCGGGCAATCGCGGATGACGCTTTCTTTCCATGGAACCGCGGGGCATGCTGGCACAACTCCGATGACTCTGCGGCGGGATGCACTGGCGGCTGCGGCGGAGATGATTCTGGCCGTGGAGGCTTTTGCGAAACGAACTTCCGAACTGGTGGCCACAGTGGGGCGGGTGGAAGCTTGGCCGGGAGCACCGAATGTGATTCCGGGTGCCGCGGCGCTAACGCTCGACGTGCGCCACCGGCTGGATTCGATTCGTCTTCAGGCAGTGGAGGATCTGCTGGCTCAGGCGCAGAGCATCGCGACCGGCCGGAGTCTGAAGTT
>CAXSIG010000305.1:513-6786 GCA_964237255.1 uncultured Bryobacteraceae bacterium | reverse complement strand
AGTCCCGAACTGTTGCGCGAGGTGATGAGCGCATTCCCGGACCGCGCGGCATTGGCACGGAAAACACGGGCTGCGTTGATGGGTGACTTCGAGCAGTCGCTCCAATTGGAAGAGGAACGGGAGCGAGCGGCGGATCGGGAATATTGGAAGCCGCTACGAGACGAGATGGAACGCCTTCGCCATTTACGGTAATACTTGCGAAACTCTCAAGTCCGTCGTTAGATTGAACGCCAGCGTGTTGTCTGCAAATCTCGACAACCAGAAGCAGGTCCGTCGCCCTCTACCAGCTCAAAATGCTGACTTGCGAGTTCGCCGTCCGAAACGCTTTCGAATTCCGCTCTGGTCCAACGTCTACGCGGCGAATTTTGGTAGCTTAGCATCGCCTTCTTCCGCAGCGAACTCCTAAAACGAAGCCGCCGCGCTCACGCTCAGTTTCGCGGGACGGCGGCCTAGCCGTGCCCGAAGGCGAGTTTCCCGGGCGCGAAGCTCCGGGGTGTCTTCACATTCCAAAGCGGACGTGGTCATGTCGAGCGCCATCGCCCAATTGCGCTCGCGGTGTTCGTAGTATTTCGCCAATTCCTCCCAGGCGCGGATGCGGCAGGGATTGTGCGAGTGCGTCAGCTCGGTGAAGCCTTCGATAGCCGCTTCCCAGTGTCCAAGCTTCTTCCGGAGGAGCGCCGACTCAAGAAGGGTCGGAAACAGAAAGCGGTCCGGGAGGCCAAGATGAACCGCCCGTTCAAACAGCAGCAAGGCCTGATCCGGGCGTTCCACTTGAATCAGCCAGCGCGCGACGCCAAGCAAATCCGCCCCGTGGCGCACCGGTACCGTTTCCGGATTTCGATACGCTTCCGGGACCACCGCCGTCAGGCACGCCAGCGTCACGATATCCAGCACATTATGGTGAAATACGGGAACAAGCCGCGCCGCGCGCTGTGTGCGGAGGTACTCGAAATAAAGGTAGGGAATGAGCGAGCCCGGCACGTCTCCTTCGCGTTCCACACCCAGGACTTCGCGCTCCAGATAGGTCAGCTTGCAATTTTCCATGCGGCGCTTCCAAAGGCGGCGCGCTCCGTAGAGGAGATCCAGGTGCGGAAGGCGGTCGAACGGATGCTGCGCGCGGCACATACGGTACCGCGTCTCGAGCAGCGGTTGGTCGTAGGATCTGCCGTTATAAGTAATCAGGACATCGAAGCGTTCCAGATAGCTCGCCACGGCGTGAAGCTGGGAAGCTTCCTCGCAGTAATCGCGCATGAAAAACTGGCGAACGCGGAAACCCTCGGGATCGGTCGCGCCGATACCGATCAGGAACGCGCACGTCCCGCTCCCACCAGCCAAGCCGGTGGTTTCGGTATCAAGAAACGCCCAGCGATTGGAGGGACAAGCGGGGACAGCGCCTTCCGAAACGGCGTGGAGGAGGTCATCCGGGAGGAGCAGGAGTTCGGCAAGTTCGAGAAACCCGTGACGTTCCTCGCGGGGGTAAAGCTTCTCCGTTTCGAAATGCCTCCCGTAGGGAGTGCTGCGGACTTCGCCCGTCAGGACTGTCTCGTGTTGAGGGGGCGGCAGCGGTGGATGTGCTGGTTCGCGGCTTTGAATGGCCGCGACTTTCGCGCGGAGAATGGCGAGTTGTTCCTGAATATCCATCTCGATGGCAAGGGTGATACTTCGCCTGTTATTCGCCCATGGTAGCGCGATATAGTCTGTATTGCGCCGCGACTTGTACCTCGGAATTCTCTTCGTACTGCTATTAGCGGCGCACCTTTGCCATTCGCGGGTCCTTTGGGAACCGGAAACGTTTCCGCTTGCGGCTGCGGGGCAGATGCTGCACGGGAGTTGGCTGTATCGGGACATCTGGTACGACAAGCCGCCCCTTTCGCCGCTAATCCATCTGTTAGTTGGAGCAAAGGCCGGAACGTTGTTGCGCGTTCTTGGAGCTGCCTATTGCTTCCTCTGCTCTCTGCTGGCGTTCGGTTTTGCGCGCGATCTTTGGGATGAGCGTGCGGGACGATGGGCCGCTGCCTTGACCGTTTTCTTCCTGACGTTCGATTTTCCCGCCTCGGTGCTTCCATTAGGTCCGGATTTACTAACCGTTGCACCCAGCTTCGGGACGGTATGGCTTGCCTGGCGCGGGCGGCATTTTTGGGCGGGAGCGTTGGCGGCGATTGCGTTTTTTGGAAACACAAAAGGATTGTTTCTTTTTCCCGCCGCGCTGGTGTTTTGCCAGTCGGCACCGTTGTGGTGTTTCGTGGGATTCGGTGCTCCCACGGCTCTCGCTCTGGCTGCTCTGACAGCCGTTCCGGGATACTGGGACCAGGCCTGGCTCTGGAGTCTTCGGTACGCGTCGAGCCCGTTTGAGGCACATCCGCTCACCAATGGCTTAATTCGGTCCGCGAACTGGTTGGGTTTTCACGCGGCCCTGGTTGCGGGTTCCCTGTGGCGGCTCTCCTGGCGTTTTGTATTTTGGATGCTTCTGTCGGCTGCGCCTGTGTTTCTCGGGCGTCGATTCTTCCCCCGCTATTACTTACAGTTGCTCCCGCCACTGATCATCGCCGCGGCATACGGAGCATCGCGTTTACGATTTCGGGCGTGGGCTGTCGCGGCGTTACTCGTCATCCCGCTGGTTCGTTTTGCGCCCCGATACGTAACCGTTGCGCGAGGCGCGGCATGGGCCGATACGGCTTTGGATCGCGATAGCCGAACAGCTTCCGAGCGGCTTCGCGCGGCTTCGCATCCCGGCGACAACTTATTCATCTGGGGCTACCGTCCGGAGTTGTGGACATATGCCCGCTTGCCGGATGCGACGCGCTTTCTCGATTCGCAGCCCTTGACCGGCGTACCGGCAGACCGCCACCTGACGCAATCCGAGCCGATCGATGTTGTTCATCCCCCGCAAGCGCGGCTCGAACTAGCGCAGTCACGACCCACGTTCGTGGCCGACGGACTTAGTCTCTATAATCCGCGCCTGGCGATCACTGAATATCCCGAACTGCGGGAGTGGTTCTCGCACTATCGGGAGTTTGCGCGCACCGCCGGCACGGTACTTTACCGTCGGGCCGATACAATCGAACGGTGAAGCGAATTCTTGTGACGGGTGGCGCCGGGTATATTGGCTCCCACACCGTCCTCCAACTGACAGACCAAGGCTACGACGTTGTGGTGCTAGACAGCTTGATACGTGGCTATCGCGATGCCGTGGACCCGAAATTACTGCGCGTCGCCGACATCCACGACGCTGGGGCGCTTGACAAAATCTTTGCCGAGAAGCCGGTGGACGCCGTGATTCATTTCGCCGCTTTCATTTCGGTAGGCGAATCCATGAAGCAGCCTGAGATCTACTTCCAGAATAATACAGGCGGGTCACTTGCGCTATTCACGGCTATGAATAGGGCGGGAGTAAAACATGCGGTATTCTCTTCCACTGCCGCTGTTTACGGGATGCCGGAGCGTTCGCCGATTCCCGAGAACTTGCCGTATGCGCCGATCAACCCTTATGGCGAGTCGAAGGTGATGACGGAGCATCTACTCGATTGGTTCGATAAAATTCACGGGGTGCGGAGCGTGATATTGCGCTACTTCAATGCGGCAGGCGGCGATCCGCAAGGGCGGGCCGGTGAGCGACATGAGCCGGAAACCCATTTAATCCCTCTGCTGCTAATGGCTGCACAATCGGGCAAGCCTGTTATCTTATTTGGCGAAGATTATCCTACGCCGGATGGCACGTGTATCCGGGACTACATTCATGTCACCGATCTCGCTCAAGCGCACATTTTAGCGGTGGAGTACCTGCTCGGCGGAGGCACTTCCAACAAATTCAACGTGGGTACCGGTAGCGGCTTTTCGATTCGCCAGGTAATGGATTCCGTCGAGCGGGTGACAGGCAAGAAAGTCCCGTATCAGGTGGGACCGAGGCGCGATGGCGATCCACCCGAACTGGTTGCTGATTCGTCCAGGCTGAAAGCTACTCTAGGCTGGAAGCCACAGTTCGCAGAGTTGGATCAGATTGTCGAAACAGCGTGGAGATGGTTTACTTCCGGTCCCAAATAAGAGTGGAACTGTTGTTTCCGTTCGGACTTTTTACGTAGATTTTCTCAGTCGCCGTCTTCCCGTCGCCGGACAGCGTCATGCGAATTTGTTCGCGGTAGCTTCCGTCTTCTGATTTCCGTTCCGCGTAAATCGTGTTTCCCTGCCAACGGCTCATCTGCGTTTGCTTATTACCGGCTTGTGCCGTGGGGTCGGCAGGATGTTGTTTACCATCCAGAAACCAATCGCCTTCCGTGGATTTTAGCCCCTGCCCATCTTCGATTTTTTGGGTGGAGTGAAGCACGTCGCCCTTTTTCGCTGCGACCAGAGTCATGCCTACTGGCTTGGGAGTCTTACCGAAATTCGATTTGGGAAGGTTCAGGGTCCAAGTTCCGGTGAAATCCGGCTTGCCCTTCACGTCGGCGCCCCATGCGTCGAAGCATGCAGTAAGTCCCGCGGCGAAGGTCAGTGCGATGGCAACCCGAGTCATGCCGGACACTTTGCACGTGTGGTTCCGAACTACTCTTCGTCTTGCGAAAGGCGAGACAAGACCGATAGATCTTCCAGTGTTGTGACATCTCCCGTAACCGCGTTGCCCATCACGATCTCACGCAGGAGCCGGCGCATGATCTTACCGCTTCGGGTTTTAGGAAGCGCGTCGGTAATGCGAATCTGTTCCGGGCGTGCGAAGCTGCCGATCTCTTTGGCCACCCACTTTTTCAACTCTTCGGTCAGTTGATCTTTGTCCAAATCGGCAGCTTCGTGCTTAAGCGTGACGAAAGCTGCAACTGCTTGCCCGGTTACTTCATGTGGTTTGCCGACTACGGCCGCTTCCGCCACCGCGGGATGCCGCACCAAGGCGCTTTCGAGTTCCATGGTACTGAGCCGATGGCCGCTCACATTCATCACATCGTCCACCCGGCCCAGCACCCAGTAGTAGCCATCTTCATCCCGGCGTGCCGCGTCGCCTGTGAAATAGATGCCGGGAATTTTCGCCCAGTAATTTTCGCGGTAGCGGTCCGGATCTTTCCAGAGCGTCCGAAACATGCTGGGCCATGGGCGACGGATGACCAGGTATCCTTCCGCGTTCCCTTCTACCGGATGGCCTTTCAAATCCATGATGTCGGCGGCGATACCCGGAAGGGGAAGCGTTCCGGATCCCGGTTTCAACGCGACCGCGCCCGGCATCGGCGCGATCATAATAGACCCGGTTTCCGTCTGCCACCAGGTGTCGACGATCGGGCAGCGGTCGCCTCCGATTACCCGGTGATACCAGTCCCAGGCCGCCGGGTTAATCGGTTCGCCCACCGAGCCCAGCAGTCGGAGGCTGGACAGGTCGTGTCCGTTGGGCCATTGATCGCCTTGCTTGAGGAAAGCGCGGATGGCCGTGGGCGACGTGTAGAACACGTTCACTCTATATTTGGCGATGATGCGCCAGAAGCGGTCGGGCTTGGGGGAATCCGGCGCACCCTCATACATCAACGTGGTGGCCCCGGCTGCCAACGGGCCGTAGACGATGTACGTGTGCCCGGTGACCCAGCCAATGTCCGCCGTACACCAGTACGTGTCTTCGTCGCGAATATCGAAAACCCAGCGCATCGTCATTAACGACTGAAGCAGGTAGCCGCCGGTCGTATGGACAATCCCTTTGGGCTTGCCCGTGGTGCCGGATGTATACAAAACAAACAGCGGCGTTTCGGCCGGGAGCGGCACGGCGGGGCATTCTTCAGACACGCCCTCATCGAGTTCGTGCCACCAATGGTCGCGGCCGGCCTGCATAGGGACGTCGCTGCCGGTGCGTCGAAGGACGATGACGTCCTTCACGGTCGGGCAGTCGCTTACCGCCTGGTCCACCGCCCCTTTCAGCTTCACCTCTTTGCCGCGCCGCCAGCCCCCATCGGCGGTGATGACGACTTGTGCTTCCAGGTCTTGAATGCGCGTCTTGATTGCTTCCGCGGCGAAGCCTCCGAACACGACACTATGGATGATTCCGAGCCGCGCGCAGGCCAGCACCGGAATGGGAAGCTCAGGCACCATGGGCATATAAACAATGGCGCGGTCACCCGTTTTTAAGCCGCGGGCTTTGAGAACGTTCGCGAATCGGCAAACCAACCGGTGTAACTCGGCATAAGTGATAGCCCTCTGATCACCCGGCTCGCCCTCCCAGAGAATCGCGGCTTTGTTCTTGCGTGGGCCGGAAGCATGACGTTCGACACAGTTGTAGCTGGCATTAAGTTCGCCGCCGGCAAACCACTT
>CAXSIG010000305.1:0-503 GCA_964237255.1 uncultured Bryobacteraceae bacterium | reverse complement strand
GTACGTTCCACTCGAGTACCCGGTCCCACTTACGAAACCAGTGAAGCTCCGTTTCCGCGAGCTTTCCCCAGAATGTTTCGGGATCCCTATCCGCAGTCTCGGCAAGAGCATTTCGGGCTTCCAGACTAGGGACATACGCGGCGCTCGAAAACTCTGTGGATGGCGCGACCAAGCGCGTTTCAGGCATCAGGGGCATGGTATCAAGCGAGCCGAATAAGAGAGTTTTTTCTTGCGGCCGCCACTACCGCGAGGAATGGAACAGTTGGTTGCAGCGCGTGAAGTCCAGGAAGGCCTGAGGGTCGCATTCTCCTGGAAGTTTGCGGAGGAAGAGCCTCCCCGGTCACGCGCGTTGGAGCGAGGTGCGGATGCCATTGCCCGTATGTGGCAGTATCCGCTGCTTCGTTCGCCTGGGGCGCGCTTGGCTTTGATCTTAATAGTGGCTTCGATCTGCGGTGTTCGCGCGTGGATTGGGCTCACCGGCGTCCAACTGTTCACTCACGCCG
>CAXSIG010000304.1:0-6790 GCA_964237255.1 uncultured Bryobacteraceae bacterium | reverse complement strand
AAGGATCTTCCTTCTCGCCCGATCAAACTCCTTCGTTACCGGCCGAACGCAGGAAGCTCCGCTGCGAATCAGCTGCCGCCCAGCGCGGGACATCCACCGCCGCGCGTTGAATCGAGGATCTTCGTGCCGCCGCACGTAACTGTGATGAACCCCGCGCCGAAGTTGGTGATGACGGCGGCTATGGATGTACCGCCCTCACTAAACACGGAAATCGGACCGATTGGCGACCCAGCCGGTTTAGGAAAATTTCTTAGTGGTGGAGCAAACGGAACTGGCGGAATTGGGACGGGCATCGGGACTAGCGGCATTGGACCAGGCGGAACGTCTGGCGTCTATCAGTCAGGCCGCGGCGGCGTCACCGCCCCGGTCCCACTCCGAAAGGTAGAACCGGAGTACTCCGAGGAAGCTCGCAAAGCCCGCGCGACAGGAACCGTCCTCGTGCTTGTGGAGATCGGTCCTGACGGCCGCGTTCACAACGCAAGAATCGGTCGTGGTGTCGGACTCGGCTTAGACGAAAAGGCCGTTGAGTCGGTATCGAAGTGGGTCTTTCGTCCGAGTACCAGAGACGGTCGGCCCGTAACCGTATCGGCGCAGATCGAGGTCGCGTTTCATTTACTTTAAGTTCCGACAACTACCTTCGCGGCGTCCTCCCTGTACCAGTCAAGCGATCTTGTGAGATACATGATTGCCGCGATCGCGAAGAAGCTCACGATGGACCCAATCAGCAGCGCCTCATCTTCCAGCGTCAATAAAACATAGATCAACCCGTAAACCAGCGAGAAGAAGACGAAGGCACGCGCGCCTTGCCGCCGGCTTTCAAATATCCAGTTCGCATCCATCGAAATGAGCGAAACCGTGGATGCGGCAGCGATGGCGAATGCCGGGCCAAACCCAATTCGCTCGGCAATAGACAAAAGAAGTAAATAGAAGACTAACTGGGCGACTCCCACCAAAACGTATTGAGCCGGATGCACGCGCTTTCCCGTGGTTGCTTCGAAAGTAAAGAATGCGCCGAAGACAAGACAGAGAAACAGCAACGCGTATTTTAAGGAGCGTGCGACTGATTGGTAAGGATTAGCCAAGGATACAAAAGAAACCGCCGGACCAAGCGGCAATAGACTCGCTATCAGTTCGCATGGGCCTTCCGCCCGGACTCCGCGAGCGATCGACGGAATGGACCAGTGCGCTTGGAACCCAGTTTGCCCGACGCTTTGCGACACGGGAAGAAAACCACCGGTGAAGCTCGGGTTGGGCCAGTCGCCACGAACCGTGACGTCAGTGGTCTTTCCAAAGGGCAGCACGGTGAGTTTCTCCGATCCGGAAAACTGCATGGTGGCTGCGATCTCAAATTTCGCACCTGGACCGGCGGCACTCCCAGGCCGCATTCCGAACATTTTGAGGCCGGTCTCCGGGTGATCTGGAATTTCTAATGGGAGACGGTTGAGTAATGCCGAAATCCCCATGGTTTGTTTCGTTCCTGCCCATATTACGGTGGCGTCCGCCAGGGCGCCGCGAGAGTCGGACGCACCGGTAATCAACTCGGCCCGGGTCCAGTCGAGGGACGTATTCAGGGGAAGGTTGATCCCTGCATTCGCAAGATCGAAAGAAGCCTTAAACGAGACCGTCGCGGAGTATAAGTTCACCGGAAATAAAGACCGATGGCGAACTTCCGAATGCGTCGAGAGATCCGCCTCACCGCGTGCCGGGAAAATTACATACACGCCCTTGTCAACGCGTTGCGACCTGCCTTCCTCAGACGAAGTATAAGGAATCGCCAATACCGGACCGAGGAAGATTTGGTGTCCTCCCGAAACGCTTCCGACCGAATGCGAGACTTCCGCCGAGCGCTTCGAACGGTCCTCCACCAATTGACTTACGAACAATGCGGGAATCGTCATGGATAGCGCCAAAGCTCCTACAACCAGGAGCTTGACGCCAAAGGAACGGGCGGGAAATCGGAACGGCTGCACAGCTTCTTGAGAAAGAGTATTCATAAAATCCGCCTTAACTGAGCCAACGCTCACCCTGCGCCGGCTGTTCAATGAATGCTTCGGGCAGGCCGCCAAATCGGCGTGTCCGTCGACGAAATTCACTGACCGCCGCTAGCAGTTCCGCGCGGTTGAAATCCGGCCAAAGACAGCGCGTAAAAATCAGCTCGGCGTAGGCGCTTTCCCACAGCAGAAAGTCGCTCAGCCGTTGCTCGCCTCCCGTTCGGATCAGTAGATCGACCGGTTCGCTCAGTCCGGACGTATGCGGCATGGAGCGCAGAATCGTATCCCGAGAGGAGTAATCGACGGCCAATTGCAGGTGAAGCCGATTGCCCGCGTGTGTTGTGCTTTCGGCTTGCTCGATAGCGTGGACGACCGGATCCGGAATCCGGTCTCGTCGCCCGATGACGGATAGCCTCACGCCGTTAGCTGCCAGATCCCTAGCCTCCGAACGCAGATAACCCGCCAGCAACGCCATGAGCGCATCCACCTCCTGACGCGGACGCTTCCAGTTATCTGAAGAGAACGCATAAGCGGTTAGTAGCCCGATTCCGCATTCCGGCGCGGCATGGACGACTGCGCGCAAAGCTTCGGCTCCGCGCCGATGGCCCACTATCCGGGGCAGTCCGCGCAAATCCGCCCACCGTCCATTTCCATCCATGATGATTGCTGCGTGCAAAGCACTTTGTATCATAAAGTATTTAGGCAAAAAAATTACTTAGGACGGGTCGCCCGGATCAGTGACTCCATATGATCCAGGTACGCATCCAGCGCCCGACGCCCGTTCTTCGTTAAAGAGAATTCGGTTCGCGGCATTCGCCCTTCGAAGCTCTTTTTGCACGCGACATAACCGGCTTCTTCCAACTTCCTGGCGTGGACACTCAGGTTGCCATCGGTAGTGGAGAGAATATTCTTCAATTCCAGGAACGTCAGGGTCTGGTTCACAGATAACGCGCTGATGATACCCAAGCGCAGACGTTCGTGAATCACGCCATCCAACAAACGCGCTCCGGACCCGGCGGACACCAGTTTTGGCCCCTCGGAAGATTCCGTCGCCTTCGCGGGCTTACCCACGATACTTCCTCGCGATCACGGCTCCGAACGCCAGGTGAAGACCGCCGAACCCGCATGCCATCAAACCGTCTGCCCAGAGCGCCGGAGCGGCCGCGGCCAGTGCGCCAGTCAACATGAAACAAATCCCCATCAGCGGCACGATCCGCACGGAAAACGCACCGCCCGACGCGATTCCGGCGCCATAGAGCAACAACCATAGTGCCGGTAAAAACCGATTTCCGGTCGATCTCTCAAATACCACGGTTAGAACACCACCCGCTGCTACCGAAGGTGCCATTGCCAGAACGAAGCGCCGAAATGGGCGGGAAAGCAAGACGGTTCCACTTCGCACCGCTTTCCGCGCGCAAAATGAAAACGCGATGGCAAAGGCCACACAAGCTTCAGCCGTCCAGATTGCTAGCCATACCCGCGGGCTCTCGCTTGCGTGCGCTAAGAACGCAGCGATGAGGGCAGTCACACCCATAACCATTCCGCCTTCGCCCGAAACACCCGTGAACGGTCCCGCCGTCTCCATCGCACTGCGAATAAAGCTCAGATTGTCCATTGCCTGCGATTGCAAGGAGACGGGCTGAGGAACTGGTTTACGAATCGGCAAAACCGAACCCATGCCAGGAGCATATCACAGCGCAAACCACTTTGCACTGTAAAGTCACAGGGCTTCGTTACCCGAGAATCTTATTCGACTTTATAGGAATTCTCTCCAACTCGTCCTTCGATAATTTCGTGTGTGCCATGGCCACCTGCTCCGGCATGGCCCGCAGCCACTGATTCAGCGAAATGTCCTGAAACTCGCCTGTCGCGAACATCTCCAAGAACACAAGATCTTCTGTGCCGGTATTCTCGATGTAGTGCCCGGCCATCGCAGGCACGAATCCGACATCGTTCGGGTGAAAGTCCATGGTCCGCGCCGCCTCTTTGGCGTTGAAAACCGTCATTCGTCCCTGGCCTTTGATCCAAAATTGCCACTCGCTTACAGTGGGATGCCAATGCAGTTCACGCAATCCACCCGGCTTGACTGTCACCAAAGCGGCGCAGATATTCGGCGATGCGGGAAAGTTGTGAATGTCGATCACCTTTACGGATCCGTGCGCATTCGTGTGCGTCGGGGCCATGGCGCCCGCCTTGAATGTATAAGCTTTCTTCGGTTTCGCGGCGCGTTGGCTCACCTCCGCGCGGTCCTCGGCGACGCTCTGGGCCGGAGGATCGCTTGCGAAGATATACAGCGGGTCGCCCTTCGGAAGCTTGGCGATCGATTCGGCGCCTAATCCGAAATTCTTCTGTAGAACATCGGGCGGCGTATGTTTTAGCCAGTCCGAAAGTAGAAACGTGCTGTCTTCGGAAAACGATCCCTGGTTGAACACCAGCAAAAACTCGCAGCCGTCGTCACCCACACCTTGCAGCGAATGCGGCGATCCCGCGGGAAAGATCCAAAGATCGCCTTCGGGAACATCGTCGACGAACATCGATCCATCGGGGCTGAGTAGAGTCACTCGGACGGTGCCCTTTAAAACCAGCGCCCATTCGTCCGCGACATGCCAATGCAACTCTCGATAGGAGCCGCGCGTGAGCCGCATGTTTACGCCCGCTAGCTCCTTCGATTCCGGGATCTCCCGTTGCGTAACCTCATGAGTCCACCCGCCTTCCTGAATACGGCGATGCGTTAGATCGAACGAATGCCAGATGGTGGGCACCGCGCCGTGGTCAGTGGGTGGCGGCATGTTGCTGTTCGGGTTGATCCGAACTAAATCCGCGTTTTGTTGCCCGGGATTGCTGGCCGAATGGTCGTGTTCCGCTTTGTCGGCATTCTGCGCCGTTTGCCCGAGCGCTTCTTCTGCCATCGCCGATGCCATGGTCAAACCCGTGGAGGAGAGAAAGGTGCGTCGTGAGTTCATGTCCTTTTCTCAGGATGCTCCCTCGCGTAGTCTGGGCGCCGGATTTGTCCTGTTAGCCTAGCCTTTTGCCGCGTTAGCGAATGGACTCTTACCAACAAATCATTTTCAATCTCAAGCGCTATTGGGCGGACCGCGGCTGCGTAATTCAAGAACCTTTCGACAGCGAAGTGGGAGCCGGCACTATGGCTCCGGAGACATTTCTCCGCGTTCTTGGACCGAAACCGTATCGCACCGGTTATGTCCAACCCAGCAGGCGTCCCGCGGACGGCCGCTACGGCGAAAATCCGAATCGCCTGTACAAGCACCAGCAGTTTCAGTTGATTCTTAAGCCCGCTCCCGACGACGTGATCGAGCAGTATCTTGGCAGCCTGGAAGCCATCGGCATCGATCTAGGCGAGCACGATATCAAACTCGAGGAAGATAACTGGGAATCCCCCACGCTTGGGGCTTCCGGACTCGGTTGGCAGGTGATGCTGGACGGGCTGGAGATTACGCAGTTCACCTATTTCCAGCAATGCGGCGGGCAGGAACTGGATATAGTACCCGCTGAGATCACATACGGTTTGGAGCGCTTGTCCGCTTTTTTGCAAGGCAAAGACAGCGTCTACGATATCGAATGGACTGAAGGTGTGACATACAGCGACGTCCGGCAGCGTGACGAGCTTCAGTATTCCGTTTATAACTTCGAACTGGCCGACCAAGACACTCTCTGGAAGCTATTTGACCTCTATGAAGGGGAGGCCAAACGGCTCCTGGAGCTATATCCCAAAGCGCAGGAGAAGCCGCGTTTTCCCCTGCTGGCAGCCTACGATCAAGTGCTGAAATGTAGCAACTTGTTCAACACGCTGGATGCGCGCGGCGCCATCAGTGTCACCGAGCGTGTCGGCGTGATCGCGCGAGTTCGCAAGCTGGCGGTCGGAGTGGCCGAGTCCTGGGTGGACCAGCACGCGGCGATTGCGACGGCGACTGCCCAATGAACCTTTTGTTTGAAATCGGTACAGAAGAAATTCCGGACTGGATGATTCCGGATGCGCTGGACCAAATGCGAACCCTGTTCGGTCCTGCGGAAAACCTGCAACTCGATGCCACCTCCCGCCGGCTGGTGCTGCGCGCGACGAACCTCCCGGACCGTGAACCGGATCGCGAGAATTACGTGGCTGGGCCCGCTGTCACCGCTCCCGCCCAAGCGGTCGAAGGCTTCGCACGCAAACAGGGAGTAGCAAAGGAGGCGCTTGAGCAGCGCGATGGCAAGTACGGCTATCTCCAACGCATTCCCGGACGCTCCACCTCAGACGTACTTGTTATAAAACTGCCGGAAATCATCGCTAAGATTTCCTGGCCGAAAAGTATGTACTGGCGGCAAAAGGGCAGCTTCCGTTTCATTCGCCCCATTCGTTGGATCGTAGCTCTTTTGGAAGACCAGGTCATTCCGTTCGAATATGCCGGCGTGACGAGTGGAAACGAAAGTTCCGGCCATCGTCGTTTGGGTAAGCCGCGCTTCCCGGTCACGGTCGCAAATTACGAACAATCACTCCGCGAAAACGGCGTGATTCTTTCCGCCTCCGAACGGCGCGCCAAAATCGAACGCGAACTCCCGCCCGATACGCGTCCTGACCCTAAACTTCTCGAAACCCTTGTCTACCTCACCGAATTCCCCACTGTGGTTACCGGCCAGTTCGACCCTTCCTACCTCTCGCTCCCCGCCGAAGTGCTCACCACCGTGATGCGCTTCCACCAGAAATATTTTTCCGTCGGCAACTCCTCGCTTGCTCCCCGTTTTGCGGCCGTCATGAACACTGCCGGCGATCCTGCCGGTCTGGTTTCCCACGGTAATGA
>CAXSIG010000303.1:0-6816 GCA_964237255.1 uncultured Bryobacteraceae bacterium | reverse complement strand
ATGCGGGTGTTGCGGTAGCGATCGACGCGGCCGGAGATCCGACCGAGCGCATTACCGAAGCTTTCGACGGTGATCTGCCGGCTTACGTGTTCGATTGCACGGGTAGCCCCCGCTCCATGACTGCCGCATTTCGGTACATTACCCATGGCGGCAAGCTGATCTTCGTCGGTCTGTATCCGGGCGAGATTACGTTCTCAGACCCCGACTTTCATAAGCGGGAGACTACCTTGCTTTCGAGCCGCAATGCCACGCGCGAGGATTTCGAACGCGTGATGCAGCAGCTTGAGGCGGGGCGCATTCTGACCGAACCCTGGATTGAGCATCGATTCACGCCGGAGTCGCTGGTCGATTCGTTTCCCAGGCTGCTGAATCCGGATGCGGGCGTTCTGAAGCCGATGGTGACTTGGAGTTGATTTGGCTTTGATTCAACTGCGGAATGTTGAGAAGTCATTTGCGGCGGGACCTTCGCGTTTGTATGTGCTCCGGCGCATCGACCTGGAGATTCGGGAAGGTGAGTTTCTGACGATCATGGGGCCTTCGGGGTCGGGCAAGTCGACATTGATGGCGATTATCGGCATGCTGGATTCGGCATGGACGGGCGAGTACTTCTTTCTCGATCAGCCGGTCCATAAGATGAACCCGAAACAGCGCGCCGAGTTGAACAAGCGCAACATTGGGTTCGTGTTTCAGAGTTACCACTTGATCGACGATTTGACTGTTGCGGAGAACCTGGACATTCCGCTGTCGTATCGCGATGTGAAGAAATCCGAGCGGGCGGCGCTGGTTGCGGATTCGCTGGACCGGTTTCAGATTGTCGGGAAGAAGGATTTGTTTCCGAGCCAGCTCTCCGGCGGGCAACAGCAGCTGGTGGGCATCGCGCGGGCAGTTATCGCCAAGCCGAAGCTGATTCTAGCGGATGAACCTACCGGCAACTTACATACGGCGCAGGGCAAGGAGATTATGGAGTTATTCAAGCGGTTGAACGATGAAGGCACCACGGTGATTCAGGTGACTCACTCCGAACAGAACGCGCTGTATGGGCACCGGACGATTCAGCTGGAAGATGGTTGGATCAAACCGAATTGAAGATACTAATCTTTTCCGACATTCACGGAGACTGGCGGGCTTTAGAACGGCTTATGGCCATCGAGGCGGACCTGTATCTATGTGCCGGCGATCTCACGAATTTCGGACGGAAACTCGATGAGGCGGGAGAAGTGATGCGCGGACGGAGTCATCGGGTGAAGGTGATACCCGGCAATCATGAAACCGAGGCGCAAGTCACTCAGTTCTGCAATCAATTCGAGTTTGAAAATTTCCACGGTAAGACCTTTGAGGCGGGAGCGCAACGGATCGCGGGCTTGGGGTACTCGAATCCTACGCCGTTCGACACGCCGGGCGAGTATTCGGAAGAGGAGATTGCCCAACGGCTGGCACTGTTCGATGAGATGAGACCGACGCTGGTGGTTTGCCATTGTCCTCCGTTTCAAACGGCGCTTGACCGCATGCGCAATTTTCGCCATGGCGGCAGCACGGCTGTCCGGGACTACTTACTGCGTACGCAGCCGGAGTATTTCTTCTGCGGCCATATTCACGAAGCGGCCGGTGTTGCGGAGCGCTTGGGTGAAACGAAGGCGATGAATGTGGGCAAGGAGGGTTATTTGCTGGATTTATCGCCTACTTTGGTCAAGATAGAATTTCCGGGGGAATAGGTCAGGTTGATGGTGGCGATTCCCACCTATGAAGGCGCGCACATTCCACTAATTCGCCCAGTGTAACCGCACTCAAGTTTGTAGTGTTTGGGTATCGAAACAGCGACAATGATCCTTCACTGCGGAAGTTGCTCGTGGAAACGTCGCTGCGTTTATTTCGAATGTGGGAGTATTCTTAAATCGGAATGTCTTTGCATGAGCCAATCACAATGCCTTCTTCCGAAGAGGCGCAGGTAGAGGAACTGCGGTGGCTTTTAGCACTTGGCAGTCCTGAAATAGTTGGCTCAAACGGGCACGAGCGGATTGCCCTCCCCTCGAGCATTTATAAAGCCCTGAAAGAAGTTGTAAATAGTTTGCAGCGGGGACGAACCATTCTCATGGTTGTGGAGAACGAGGAGCTTACAACCCAAACCGCTGCAAATTTTCTAGGTGTCTCAAGACCGCATTTGATTAAGTTGCTCGAGTCCGGCTGTCTTCCATTTCACAGGACCGGTAGCCATCGGCGCATTTTGTTTAATGACCTAATGGTCTATGCAAAGAAGAGAGACGTAGAGCGAAAGGTGGTTTTAGGTGAATTTGCAAAAGAGGGATTCGTTCAGCGGTTATACGACAGTGTCGCTATCCCGGAGGATGGCGAAGATGCATGACTCCCGACGTTAATGTGATCTTTTTGCTTAATGAGCTTGGGTTAGTACATCCCCGGACTGACAAGATACAATTTCCGGGACAGTAACGTTGCATGTGCAGAAGCATCAAACCTCTTTTCAATTTCGAACCGCCTACGACGGATGCGGAGGTGCACGCGGCATCGCTTCAGTTCGTTCGCAAGATCAGCGGGTTTCCGAAGCCTTCAAAAACCAACGAAGCCGCATTCCTGGCGGCGGTGGCGGAAGTGTCGGCGGCTGCGGAGCGCTTGTTGTCGCAAATGCAGACCACCGCTTCTCCGAAAAATAGAGAGGAAGAAGCGGCCAAGGCAAAAGCCCGGCGCTACTATGAAGAAGTAACCCGTTCATGACTTTAGACGAATTAGAACGCGAATATACCCCCTTGCGCGAGCAGGCCGCCGCCGTGCGGAGGTATCTTTGACTCGGCGCAAAAACAAACGGAATTAAAGAAGACCGAAGCCCTTATTTCCGAGCCCGATTTCTGGAACCAGCCCGAGCGTAGCCAGAAGGTGATGCAGGATCGGAAGCGTCTGGAAGAAGCAATCGGGAATGATGGCAGGGTGCGGTCGCTAACCGACGACCTGGATACGATGTTCGAGTTGGCTCGCGAAGGCGAGGATGTGTCCAACGACATTCATCGAGATATCAAGTCTTTCGCCGCGACTCTCACGAAGCTGGAAGACGCCATGCTGCTTTCGGGGGAGAACGACGCGCGCGATGCGATCGTCACCATTCATCCCGGGGCGGGCGGAACCGAAAGCCAGGACTGGGCCGAGATGCTCTTCCGCATGTATCTCCGTTGGGCGGAACACAACGGCATGAAGACGAGCGTGACGGATCGTCTGGAAGGGGAAGGCGCGGGGATAAAATCGGCGACGTTTGAGGTGAATGGGGAGAACGCGTTCGGTTTGCTCCAGAGCGAGATCGGCGTTCATCGATTGGTTCGGATTTCGCCGTTCGATTCCGCGGCCCGACGGCATACCAGCTTTGCTTCCGTGTTCGTTTATCCGCAAATCGATGACGAGATCAAGGTTGAGATCAAGCTGGACGATTTACGGATCGACACATTTCGAAGCGGCGGCGCGGGTGGGCAGCACGTCAACATGACGGACTCTGCGGTTCGGATTACGCACTTTCCGACCGGGATTGTGGTGCAGTGCCAGAATGAGCGATCGCAGCATAAAAATCGCGATACGGCCATGAAGCAGTTGCGTAGCCGGTTGTACGAGTTCGAGTTGGAGAAGAAGCGCGAGGAGACGCGCAAGACGGAAGCTTCGAAGCTGGAGATTAATTTTGGCAGCCAGATTCGGAGCTATGTGCTGGCGCCGTATCGGATGATCAAAGATCATCGGACGAAGCTTTCGATCGGCGATGTGGATCGCGTGCTGGAAGGCGATCTGGACCCGATGATGCACAGTTGGCTGGTGTGGCGAAAGACTGGGAAGACGGCCGGCGATGACGGCGAACTACCCGACTAGCGAACAGATCCGCCAGGCTGCGGAACGATTGCGGCGCGGGGAGTTGGTGGTGTTTCCGACGGAGACGGTTTATGGTCTTGGGGCGCATGCACTGGATGAGCGCGCGGTTGAGCGCATCTTCGAAGTAAAGGGCCGGCCGAAGACCAGTCCGCTGATTGTGCATGTCGCGTCGGTGGATGCGGCACGTACTGCCCAAGAGGGGAAAAGTTCCCGATATTGTGACTGCCGGCTTCGGTACCGTGGGGTTACGTATTCCACGTCATCCTGTTGGGTTGGCGTTGCTGCGGGAAGCGGCGATACCCGTCGCAGCGCCGAGCGCCAATCTGTTTACGAAGCTTTCTCCGACTGCCGCCGGACATGTTTCGTTGGACGGAATTCCGGTGCTGGAAGGGGGCGATTCCGAAGTAGGGATCGAGTCTACGGTGGTGAGTCTAGCAGGTGCGCCAAGGCTGCTGCGTCCGGGCGCAATTACAAGGGCTCAGCTAGAAGAGACGATTGGTCCTCTGGATGATGGACCGGCTCAGGAAGGCGAATCACCGGGGTTACATCCTCAACATTATCAGACGCGAACGCCGCTCCATTGGGCTGGCGTTACGTTTCCCCCCGGATCGGGCAGTTACTTATTTATCACGACGGAGCGCAAGGCTGGGCGTTCCATTCGGATGCCGGCCGAAGCTTCCGCTTACGCGTCGAACTTGTATCGGGTATTGCACGAATTGGACGCTGGTGGATTAGCGTGGATCGCGATCGAGCCACTACCGGACGGCGACGAATGGGCGGCTGTCCGGGACCGATTGCGCCGCGCTATTCCGGATTGTTGAACGTAACGGTTGCGTCCGCGGAGGTTTTTCGAAAATCCGTGTTCACGAGAGACACCGATATTTTCCGACTGTACACGAAGATCACATGCACATCGAACTCGGCGCCGTAGCTGGCCGGGAACCAAACGCCGTCTTCCAATTTCTTGTACGAAACGGTGAAGCCCAAACCTTTAAAGTTTGTTCCTAGCGCAGTGCGCACCAGAAAGGGAATGCCGTGCGCCAGCTTGGTGGAGATCTGGACTGGTTCGAAGTCTTCGCGACTTACCAAGACTTCTCCAGCCCAAGGAGTGTCGGGCCCGGCGTCTGCTTTCTTTGGTTGAAACGAGATGCGATAGACGGAGGTATTGTTAGACATCCCTTCGCCCTTCAGTGTAAATACATAGTGCGCCTGCTCCCGCGAGGTGAGCGGGAACAGCTTCGCGGACAACCCATCCCTGGTGTTTTTTCGGCTTGTTAGATCGTCGCGAAAATTGTGGGCCATGTGAGCGTCGGCCTGGTTGCGAAAGCCCTCGCCCATCGCTTCGCCGGATTTTGTATACGGCAGAAGTTGCTTCTTCTCTAGGTACTGACCGGAGAACGACACCTCCTTGCGCTGGGTGGCATCAGAGGATGGGAAGATTTCGTAGGTCGTCTTCTCCTGCCGCACAAGACGGTTGCCCGTATCGCGGACGCGAATGTCCGTCGCCTGACGATAGACATAACGCGCCCGCAATTGTTCCGCGCGATCCTGATTCACCGCGACACGCGCCATGATTTCGGGCGCGCCCCCATGTAAGCGCGAAGCAAGAAGAAGGAACGGGACGTAGAACCTCATCCCCGCAGATACGAACGCGGGTTGCTTTCGGTTCGGAAGAATCGAATTAGCCGAGGAAGCCCAGCGTATTCGTGACGGGGCCGAAGTTCTGCAGGTTCGGGAAAATCGATGTCAGCGCACTAGACGGGACTCCGAACCAGGAGCAAAGCGTTGCGCCGTACTGATCGGTAGACGTCGTGGGGATCCAGCGTCCGCGCGTATCGGTATCGTCCGGCCCACCAAGCGTCAGGTTCGGGAACTTGCCGAAAATCTGGCCGCCTTTCACGGCTCCGCCGACAACCATGTGATGGCTGCCCCAAGCGTGGTCGCTCCCGTTTCCGGAAGTGGGTTGGAGGGTGCGGCTGAAATCGGACTCGGTAAACGTGGTGACGTTTTGAGCCATACCGAGTTCATCCGTCGCTTTATAGAAAGCCGCGATGGCGGGGCTCAGTTGTGGATACAGAGTCTTGTGTTGATTCAGCTCATCGGTATGCGTGTCGAACCCGCCCAGGGAGCAGAAGAAGATCTGGCGCCGCATGCCGAGGTTGGCATGCACCTGAATGATTTGGGCCACCTGTTTAAGCTGGTTGCCAAGGCCGGTAGCTGGAAATACAGTGTTGAGCGCAGAGGCTTTTCCAAGAGCGCCAGTTAGCGCATTGGCGTCCGCGATACTGTTTGACACGGTGTGATCCGCGGCTTGCACCAGAGACATGCCGCTTTCCGTAGTCAGTAGGTTGTTCATCGCTTGCGTGCGAGCGATCCCTTCCTGCGTGGTGCTGGTGGTTCCGCTGATTTGCAGCGATCCACCCGGACTCAGGGCTACGGGAGTGGTATTAGCCCCTGAACCCATGAGTGAATTGCCGGCGACTGAGAAGAATGTCGGGAACGCGGAACTGTTTAACGTTTGCGCGGCAACATAATCCGCCACGCGACCGGCCCAACCAGTGGAGCTATTGCCTTGCGCGACGGAACTCTGCCATTGCCCTTGCTGATCAGAATGGGAGAACAGGTTGCTTGGCCGGGCTAGCTGCGCGGCCTGATACTGCGCTCTGGTGAGCGGCTGCACCAACGATCCGACATTCGCCACCACCGCCAACTCTTTGCTGGTGAACATGCTGGCCAGCTCGGAAAGACTGGAGTGGAACCCGTAAGGCGCACCACTCAAACTGGTAACGCTGGACAAGCCGGAGGTGGGAAGCGCGAGCACTCCCCGGCTGGCGGTATACAGCTTGTAACTCGCATCGTCCATGGGGACGACCATGTTGTTCGAATCGTTCCCGCCGAAGAGGAAAATGCAGACGAGAGCCCGGTAGTCCGAACCGCTTTGAGCAAGACCGGGGAGGAGAC